>JBEHWP010000770.1:0-3337 GCA_040217665.1 Vulcanimicrobiota bacterium | reverse complement strand
CCGCGTTTATTCAGATTTTATGAGATTCTTCTGTTCTCTGTCATTTGCCGAAAATTCAAATTTGAATTTTATCCCTTTTGTTCCATATATTTCCATATTACCATCTATCTGTTTTACGGAAAGTTTAACTATATGCAGTCCCAGCGATTTAGTTTTAAATGGATCTATGCCTTCGGGAAAACCTTTTCCGTCATCTTTATAGACAAGTATATATTTTTTACCTTTACGATAAAATTCTATCGATATCTCTCCTTTATTTTTATCTGTAAAGGCATATTTAAAAGAATTTGTAAGGAGTTCATTCAAAATTAAACTGCACGATATTGCCATATCCAGTTCAAGCGCTATATCTTCTACTTTTATATTGAAGTCTATTTTTTTTGAATTACTGCTGTATGATTGATATATATTATTTACAAGACTGTTAATCTGTTTTGAGAAATTAATACAGGAGAAATTTTCCGATTGATAGAGATGTTCATGAATATTTGCCATCATAGAGATACGGTTTTTTATGTCATTACATATATCACGAATTTGACGATTTTCTATATTTGCCGATTGCAGATATAAAAGGCTGGAAATAAACTGGAGGTTATTTTTAACTCTGTGGTGAATTTCCTTGAGGAGAATTTCTTTTTCTCTCAGGGAAGATTCCAGTTTTTCTTCCATCTGTTTTCTTTCCGTAATATCTATACAGGAACCGATATAACCTGCAAAGGATCCATCGGAATCAAAATAGGGATTACCTGTTTCAAGAACCCATCTGTAATGATTGTCAAAGCGTTTCAGGCGATATTCTATGGCTAAATCTTTTTTTTCATTAAACGCTTTTCTATAGGCTTCCATACAGGGAGTAACATCTTCAGGATAAAGACCTTCCAGCCATCCGTTATGTTTTTCTTCTTCCATAGTTTTTCCTCTGAAGTCAAGCCATCTTTTATTAAAATAGGTACATGATTTATCTGCCCCTGATAACCAGATCATAACAGGAGATGCATCGGCCATTAAAAGGAAGTGTTTGCTTAAAATTTCCTGTTTCCTGAGCCTTGCTTTTACAGCAGAAATAAGTTCTTTTTCCGTAAAAGGTTTTGTTATATAATCATCTGCACCGATGGACATACCATGACGTATATCGTTGCTGTTGGCATGAACTGTCAGGAAAATGAATGGTATTATAGATAGAGTTTCATCCTGTCTTATTGTGCCTAAAATTTCATAACCGTCAGTATCAGGTAAATCTACATCGCACAGAATCAGATCAGGTATGTATTCTTTTATCATTTCAATCCCTTTAAATCCTTCTCCTGTGCCTTTTACCTCAAAACCATTGGATTGAAGTAACGTAATGATTAATGCCCTCATAGATTCTATGTCTTCAATTACAATGATTTTTTTCATAACATTTTCTCCGAAATTAGCCTGCTTTTTATAGAATTATAACCCCATTATCCTGAATGGCGGATTTTTATGTAATTTTATTCCTGGTAAATATTTTGTTTAAAATAAATTCGTTGGAGTATATTATTTTTCCTGCAAAATTTATATACTAGATATAAATTTTAGTCTACTGCAATTCCTTTATACTTGCCTGTCTATTACTTTTTTTATCAATTTCACTAAATTATTACTTTTATAAGGTTTCTGGATAAAACCTGCAATATTTGAAACTCCCATGGTTTTTATGGCCTGTTCTTCATTATATCCACTTGTAACTATAACAGGTATATCACTTTTTATGAGTTTCAATTCTTGAAAGGTTTTTTTCCCATCCATAACAGGCATTGTCATATCGAGTATTACGAGAGATATATCTTCCGTATATTCGCGGAACAGTTTCAGACCCTGTAGGCCGTCAGGTGCCGATATTACTCTGAAGCCGACTCTTTGAAGGATGTTGTTTACTATTGTACAGATATCTTCTGCATCATCAATTATGAGTATCGTTTTACCTTTAGTCTGAATGTTTGATTTTATTAGTTTCTGTTCCTGTAAAGATTTCAAAACAGGGAAGAGTAACTTTATGGTTGTCCCTTCACCTTTTTTGCTGAAGACCTTTATAGCTCCTTTGTGAGCTCTGATAATACCATGAACTGCTGCAAGGCCGAGACCTCTTCCCGGAAATTTGGTAGTAAAAAACGGGTCGAATATTTTACTCATAGTATCTTCTGACATGCCACATCCTGTATCTGATATATCCAGATATATATAAAGGCCTTCTGAAAGGTTCTCTTCCTGGTATTTATCATGGAGATAATCTCTGTTGCATATTATTTTACCCGTTTTTAGAGTAATTATACCATTATTATCTTCCAGCGCTTCAGAAGCATTCATTATGAGATTCATTATGGCCTGTCTTATCTGGTCGTTATCTCCTTTTATATATGGCAGATTTTCTTCCAGAACATATTCAACGTTACATTTATTTGAAATTGTTATTTGTATAAATTGATACATTTCTCTGATTAGTTTTGATATCTCTATTGACTCAAGTATGAATTTTCCGTGACCTGTATAGGAAAGCATTTGTTTTGTTATTTCCGAACCGCGGTATACTGATTTTTCTATCTGCTTGATATAGGTTGTTACCTTTGAAGCAGGAGGAAGATCCATAAGGGTTATTTCTGTATATCCCAGGATACTTGCAAGTATATTGTTAAATCCGTGGGCAATACCTCCAGCCATTTTCCCGAGACTTTCATGCTTTTGAACAAATCTCAAACGTTCTTCTATTTTTTTTCTTTCTTCTTCTCCCTTTTTTCTTTCCGTAATATCCATAATTGTTCCCACTATTTTATTTACATTTTCTTTATCATTTATAACAGGATGACCGATAGATTGGATGTATTTTAAAGAACCGTCGGGAAGTATTATTCTGTATTCAAAATCGAAGGATTTTTTTTCTCTTATTGCTTTATTTATTTTTTCTTTTGCAGTAAATCTTTCTTCAGAGTGGATCATATTTATATATTCATCCAGAGAAGGCTCTCCCCGGAGAGGATCCATTCCTGTAATTCGAAAAGTCTCTTCAGACCATATAAGTTTCCCTGATGCCGGATTTGATTCGTAACTGCCAAGCCCGGCAATCTTCTGAGTCTGTGCCAGACTGGACTCACTTTTCCTGAGTTTTTCTTCTGATTCTTTTCTTTTTAAGATATTTACAAATATATCTGCTACCAGTTTCAAAAGTCTTATATGGTAGTGTAAAATAAAAGCTGGTTTATTCATACTTTGTACAAATATTACCTTTTGCAGTAGGCGCAGCTTCGCTGCGCCACTATAGTTCTGACTTATACATATATTTGTTCCCATAGAAGCTAATACCTCCATTGATTTT
>JBEHWP010000769.1:0-3339 GCA_040217665.1 Vulcanimicrobiota bacterium | reverse complement strand
GTCTTACCTGGCTCTGTGCTGTCTTTAACAGAACTGTTCGGTTCAAAAGGTACAACTTCTTCTTTCTGAGTCGGCGTGGGTTTTACCTTCTCAGGAGCAGGCGATTCCGGTTCATATGGTTCAACTACCGACGGAGGTTCTGTCTCAGGTGGTTTATCAACAGAAGGAGTTTCTCCGAAAGGTACAAGGTCATCGGCAGGTGATTTACCGCCGGAAGGAGTAACAGACTCAGATTCCTGTCCGTAAGGTTCAAGGCCTGACGAATCGGCAGGCTTTTTCTCTTCCCCGTAAGGTTCAAGCTCTGGCGAAGTATCTGATTTCTTTGTCGGTTTTGCCGTAGGCACAGATTTCATTGTCGGGAAAGGTTTTATTGTAGGAAAAGGTTTCATTGTAGGCATATCGGGCATATTACTTCTATCAGGTATGTCTGGTACAGAAGGCATTACAGGATTAACAGGAGAATTCGGGGCGGGAAAACTCTGACGATTTTCTGCATAGATATCCCTTATCTGAAGCAAACATAACATGAATATTAAATATAATAACATTCTTTTCATATTAATCCGTCCTTTTTTCTCTTCTATAAGCGTCCAGAGCGGCCGGAAATGGTGAAAGAACCCTTTCTATAACTCCCTGTATAAAGGAAATACACAGACCGTAATTGGTTACAGGGACCCCCTCCTGCCTTGCTTTATGAATCCTGAATAACATTTCTCTTCTCGTGAGCATACATCCTCCGCAGTGTACAACAAGCTTATATTCTTTGAGATTTTCAGGATAGTCTCTTCCGCAGGACGTATCAATCTGAATATCTCCGCCTATATGCTGCCTTAACCATCTCGGAATTTTTACTCTTCCTATGTCATCTTCTATAGGATGGTGACTGCATGCTTCACCTATAAGTATTTTGTCGCCAGGTTTTAATTTATCTATTGCAGAAACACTTCTGGCCGCTTCTACAATATCACCTTTATATCGTGCAAAAAGTACGGAGAAAGTGGTACATTTTATATGGCCCGGAGTGTCTGCTACCATTTTGAGAACTACCTGAGAATCACATACTGCTATATCAGGAGGATTTTTAAGATTATTCAATATATGAGCATATTCTCTTTCTTTGACTACAAGGACTGCGCCGTCATTATCCAGAACATCTCTTATAGCCTGTACCTGAGGCAGAATAAGCCGTCCTTTCGGAGCCTGCAGATCTATAGGGACAACAAGAACCGCTATACCACCCGGTGTCATAAGATCACCTATAAGAGGAGGGGGATTAAAAAATTCTTCAGGACAGATATAAATTAAATGTTTTTTCAATTCATTTACATATTTATCCTTTTTCCCGGCATCTATACTCGAACATAGCAGGAATCTTTCAGTTTTGTTTCTTAAATCTTCCAGAAAAGAAGAAGAAGGTTCTTTTAAATCGATTTTATTTACTGCAACTATGGAAGGGGTGCTCCTTTTTTTTGCTTCTTCTAAAATTTTTTCTTCATATTCTCCCCACTCATCAGGTTCTGTTATGATTATAATCACATCTGAACGGTCAAAAATCTTGCCTGTTTTTTTAATTCTCAATTCTGCAAGAGTCGAAGTATCGTCAAGCCCTGCTGTATCAAGGAATACTACAGGCCCCAGAGGTAACAGTTCCATTGATTTCTCAACTACATCTGTTGTAGTGCCCGGCACAGGCGATGTTATTGCCACATCCTGTGAAGCAACCATATTGAGAAAACTTGATTTTCCCACATTGGTTCTCCCGAAAAGACCTATCTGTAATCTCAAAGCTTTCGGTGTTTTTTGCATAAAAATCTCACCCTCATTTAATGAAGATCCGCATTACGTATTACGCGTTACGATCCTCATATAAATCTTCCTTTCTGAATCCGAGACTCATAAGTTTATATGGCGATAAAACCCTTTCAACCATTTCTTTTCCCAGTTTATTACTTAAAAATTCTCTTAAATTTTTATGTTCCGACGCAAAAAATTCTTTAATGATTTCAGTACATGCTTCATATCCGACATACGGTATGAAGGCAGTTACTATTACAGGGCTCCTGTCAAAATATTCCCTGCACAGATCTTTATTTGCCTTTATCTGTTCCACATAACCGGTTAACATATTATTTGTATTTATGAGCAAATCAATGGTTTCCAGCATGGCAAAAGATAGAAGAGGCATAAATTCATTTATCTGAAAAGTACTTCTTGACGTTGTTTCACATATAATAAGATCATTTGCCATAACCTTTATACCTGCCTGAATTGCCGCTTCTGCCATAACAGGATTTACTTTCCCCGGCATGACAGAAGAACCTGCCTGTACAGGAGGCAGCACTATTTCTCCCAGAAGATTTAACATACGAAGATCGTTTGAAATCTTTATAATATTACTGGCATGGCTTTTCATAATACCTGAAGTCTCTACAAAAGGATCACTGCTGGCAGTCTGATCCATAACATTTTCTCCTCTTGCTATACCAAGGCCTGTAATATCTCTTAATTTTTCTATAACGAGAAATATATAACTTCTCGGAGCGCAGAGTCCTGTTCCGACTGCTGTTCCCCCTATATTTACAGTTCTCAACCTTTCTTCACATTTAAAGGTTCTCCATCTGTCCCGCGCAATTGCTTCTGCAAAACAGGAAAATTCCGCTCCCAGTGTAACAGGAACTCCTTCCTGAAGCTCTGTACGGCCTATCTTAACTATTTCTGCAAATTCTTTCTCTTTTTTCTGAAAGGCCCCCTGAAGTTCTGCAATTTTCTGGCTTAAATTTCTGAGGCCAAGTATGGCAGCTATTTTTACTGCTGTCGGATAGGTATCGTTTGTTGACTGATGAAGATTTACCGTTTCAATGGGATGGATAAAAGAATAGTCTCCTTTATGCCTCCCTGAAAGTTCTGTTGCCCTGTTTGCAATGACTTCATTTATATTCATATTGGTGGAAGTGCCTGCTCCGCCCTGGAGAGCATCTACAGGGAAACTGTCTGAAAGATGGCCTTCTATGATTTCATCACAGGCAAATTCTATTACTTCAGCTTTCTCCCTTTCTATATAGCCCAGTTCAAAATTTGCGAGACAGCAGGCTTTTTTCACCATAGCAAGGGCTTTTATAAGAGCACTGTTTACTCTGTATCCTGTGAGACTGAAATTTTCTTTCCCTCTTTCCGTATGGATCCCCCAGTATACATGGTCAGGAATATCTTTTTCTCCCAGTAAATCATGTTCTTTTCGATAATTCATTTTATTCTCCTCTAAGTTTTATTACAGCTATTATAGTGTATTTAGAATGAAAATTGTCATGACGCGTAAATATAATATTTTACATTTAAGAA
>JBEHWP010000768.1:0-3343 GCA_040217665.1 Vulcanimicrobiota bacterium | reverse complement strand
CATAAATCTCTTAAAGAAACAACAGGACTCACAATGGAAGCCATGGCAGAACTTGAGTATTATGTTTTTTATGACAGACATGGCCTTTATCCCATAGTGGGACAGAAGGGATATCAGGAGTCCGCTCCTTTTATAAAATGGGAAAATATAAGATGTGAAGCCATGTATGCCATAGCACAGGCAGGAGGCAAAATAAAATACGGCCATGCAGAAGTAGGAAATATAACAGGTGAAAAACATGATATAGAACAGCATGAAATAGAATTTGTCCCTACATCTATAGAAGATGCTGCAGACCAGATAGTCACTGCAAAATGGATATTGAGAATGATTGCAAATAAATACGGACTTATGGTCACATTTGCCCCGAAAATACTCGTAGGTCATGCAGGAAGCGGTCTCCATATACATACGAGATTTCTTAAAGACGGACACAGTGTTATGACAGAACAGAACAGATTGAGTGATAGAGCCAGAAAAACCATAGCAGGATATCTGTCTCTGGCACCTTCTCTTACTGCTTTCGGCAATACCATACCTACTTCTTATTTAAGACTTGTTCCGAAACAGGAAGCACCTACGAATATATGCTGGGGAGACAGAAACCGTTCCGTTCTCGTAAGAGTTCCCCTGGGATGGCTCGGTGTAAGCAATATGATTAAAGACGCCAATCCCGGTATAGAAGAAACAATGATTGACTCGACCGATAAACAGACTGTAGAATTCAGATGTCCTGACGGTTCAGCCAATATTTATCACCTGCTGGCAGGCCTTTCGGTTGCGGCAAGACATGGTCTTACAATGGAAGATTCTCTTGAAACGGCGGAAAAACTCTATGTAGATGTAAATATTTTCTCGTCGGAACATAAAAAAATACAGGAAAAACTTCCGAAATTACCTGCATCATGCTGGGAATCTGCAAAAAAACTTCTGGAACAGAGAAAAATTTATGAAAAAGACGATGTATTTACTCCAACTGTCATAGACGGTATAGAGAAAACCCTGAAACATTACGGAGATAAAGACCTGAATAAGAATCTTTACGGCATGCAGGATGAAATAAAAGAACTGGTAGATCACTATATAAATTGCTAGCAGTCAATTACAAAGATTTTAACCCGGTCATTGCGAGCGAAGCGAAGCAATCCCACCGGTAGAAACTAACCGAAGGGATTGCTTCGTCATTTTCGCTCCTCCCAATTACACCTGTCATTGTCCGGGATTAACAGGCATTAATCTATTTTTTTATAAGGGTAACCGGTTCAAAGAGGACTGTTCCGGTCCAGGCAAGATCATTCTTAACCAGGCCTGGATCCGGGTCGTAACCGGTCGGAGGATGGGGAATTGTACATGCGACATTTTTCTTAAAAGCTTTTCCGCTTTTGAGTTCCTTCAGAGAAACACTGAAGGTTCCCCTGAGCTGCTCATTGGGAGAATAAATAAAACTTTCCAGTAACTGGTCTAACTTTCCTCCTTTAAGAGTACAGTTACACTGATCATTCGGCTGAAAGTCACCCCTTAAAATAAAACCATTGACAGATTCTATTATAAAATCATAATAGCCGGAAGTTTTTGATTTGTCTGCATATATATATACAGCCAGATCATTAGGTTTTCCATGTCCGTTTGGAACTTTATGATTTACATAGATAGAATTTCCCGATCCGTCTATTTCACAGAAACCTTCTTCATAATTGAAAGAACAGACTATGTCGGAAGGATATTTAGCCATACAGAGAGGCACAGACTCAGAACTATTCTTCTGAGACTGAATATTACTCTCAGAAAAGAAAACCGGATAGAATACTTTCCAGGAAAAATTCACATTCAATTTTCTGCAATGTTTGTTCTTACAGTAATCACATGGCTCAAGGTCCGAATGTTCATATGAGTAAGTTCCTGTGCCTGTAAAGGTTACATTAAAACGATACCAGTCATTGGTCATGGCCTGTGCAGAATGGCCTGCAAGAAAGAGAGTTAATACCATAAAGACAAAAAAAGAGAGAATTACCTGATATTTCATTGAATAAACCTCCAGTATATATAATATGAAACACAACTCACATATAAACATATTAGTCAGTCTCATGTCAAGATATTATAGAGTGAATGGTTGGTATATGCTATTTTTTTCACTTTTCACTTTTCATTTTTTACTACTCACTCCAGGTTAATTTTACTGTTATATTAGAAAAATAAAAACCTCCGGTATTTTTCCCCGGAGGTTTTATTTTTATCGTAAAAATCTTTATTTATCTTTTTTTATACCCTTGGGATTACCTGTCATAAGGGTATGTTTTATGTCTTTTTTCTTCTTACCCTGAACCTCACCGTCAAAATGGAATACTATAGCTTTTGAAGGCTCTTCCATTTCGCTTAATTCGTGATTATTGCTGCCTATTTTAAAATCCTTCCCTATGGCTATTCCTTTAAAGGTTTCCTCTTCTTTCATATAATGAGTGACTGTAGCGTCAGGATCCATTTTCAGAGTAGACATATCAGGTTTGTACCACGGTGAGGTCAGAGCGTTTAACATACCTTCTGTCATTTTTGTTGCCTGTTCTTCAGGCATAATATCAGATGGCTTCACTGTTTCTAACTGTTCAAATTCTTTAGGACCTTCCGTAAATTTACCTATATGTACAAAACCCAGATCGACTCCCCTGAAATGGTCGAAATTATCCGATTTATTACCTTTTCTTGCCACATCGGGATTATCGGATTCTGTAATTAAGTGTTTCTTTCCTGTTGCATAATCTGCAGCAGTTTTTCCGAGATAGGCGCCGAGAACTGCTCCGGATACGAGTCCTACTGCTCCTCCTATAGTTCCTCCCAGGGCAATGCGTCCTGCAAAATCTCCAAGTGTTTCAGGCAGAAAAACGAGACTGCTTACAAGGGCAACACCTGCCCCTGCTTCCAGACCCAGATAACCGACTCCTGCTCCTCCCAGGATTCCGCCCGTTACCCCGCCTATAATGCCTGCCGTGTCCAGTTTACTGCTGTTTAAATCAAGTGTATCTTTTACTTCCAGAGGATTTTCTTCTTTAGCTTTTCCCGTTACAGGGGGTTTTATAATCTGACTGTTGAGTGAGTTTATCTTCATAAAAATATTCTCCCTTTCGTAACGCGTGACGCGTGACGCGTGACGCGAAGATAAATCAGGTCCATTAACGTGTAAATAAAATTATATCAGAAAAGAACGTAGTAGACAGCCACGATGATTTAAACTAATAAAAAAATATAGTATAATGGTCTAAAAAACAGGAGGCCATTATGGAAAAGAGATATATAGTAAAACTAACAGAAGATGAAAGAACCCATTTACTGGAATTAATAAAAACAG
>JBEHWP010000767.1:0-3344 GCA_040217665.1 Vulcanimicrobiota bacterium | reverse complement strand
CCTGAGATTCGTTTTACCACTGGCCATATTCAGATACATATCCATAACTTTACCGGGATTTTTTCTCCAGATAAAGCCATGATCAGGAGCAATCATGTCAACAGGAATACCGAGTTTCTTTATTTCTCCTATTTTTGCTTTTATGAGTTTACCGAAGGGCATTAAGATATTAGCGTAATAATCAATTACTGCATCTTCCAGTTCCGCTTCCGATGCGGAAGCAATAAAATCGTCATCAAATCTTTCTGTCGACGCATAATGCTGTCCGAAAGCATCCTGAGATATTAAAAGATGGGCTTCCTTTACATAGGTTACCATAGAATCCGGCCAGTGCATCATAGGAGTTTCTATAAACATAAGGGTATATTTACCTGTTTTAAGTTCATGCCCTGTTTTAACAGTTTTAATATTCCATTTTGATATATCAAAAAACCTGGCCATTCCGGATTTGCCTTTTTCCGTAGTATATATAGTGGCATTTTTTGCCAGATTCATAATTCTGCGGAGAGAGCCCATGTGGTCATTTTCAATATGATTGACTATAACATTTTTAATCTTTGACGGATCTATAAGGCTGGTAATATTTGAAGTTGCAACATCTCCAAAATCAAATTTGACAGTATCAACAAGAGTAATTTCATCATCTAAAATTAAATAATTATTGTACGTTGTGCCACTGGGTGTAACATAACCATGGAAATCTCTTACAGCCCAGTCTATGGCTCCAACCCAGTAAATATCAGGTTTTATCTCAACAGCTTTCATTTATGCTTCTCCTGCTGCCGTGGTAAATACTCTTGTTCCCAGTTCTCTGTCAAGCATAAATAATCCGCCTTTACTCTCACCGACAAGATTAAGCCTGTTAATTATGTCATCAGCACTGGCTTCTTCTTCTACCTGTTCATTAACAAACCACTGAAGAAATATATTTGAAGCATGATCTTTTTCTTTTATGGATATATCTACAAGATTATTGATTTTCTCTGTAATATACTCTTCATGTTTCAGGGCAGCTTCAAATATTTCCAGAGGTGATTTCCATTCATGCTGTGGTGTTTTTATCTCTTTTAATAAAACCCTTCCCCGTCTTTCGTTAATATAATCATAAAATTTCATTGCATGCATCAGTTCTTCCTGTGCCTGGACTCTCATCCAGTTTGCAAATCCCGGAAGGTTTATAGACTGAAAATAAGCAGACATGGAAAGATAAAGATAGGAAGAAAATAATTCTTCTGTTATCTGTTCATTAAAAGATTTTTCTATTTTTTCTTTAAGCATTTTTATATTCTCCTTTCATGTTAATTGTAAAGTGTAACCAGTAGTTTCACTATTCACCGGTCACTGTATCAGTTGTCCGTAAGGACTATTTCATCATACTCCAGTTCAAAACGGAGTTTGTGTTTTGCTTCTTCCTGGGCTATAGCCAGAAATAATGTTTTTATCTGTTCATTATCAGTCCTGGACGCAAGGTCTGTATATAATTTAAAAGCCTGTTTTTCTTTTCTCATTGCCAGTACAAGAGCATCCCCGTAATCAAGATCTTCTTTAATCTGAATATCAGTATCTATATAGTCTGCTATTTTCAGATCCAGAACTTTTTCTTTAGATGGTATCAGGAGTTTTCCACTCTTAATATCCAGAAGCTTTGCCTTATGCCCCTCTTCTTCTCTGGCAAAATCTTTAAACATCTGAACCATAGCAGGTTTTGTCATTTTCTCTGACAGTTCTGTATAAAAATCGCAGGCATCTTCTTCATTTTTAATCGCAAAATCAAGAATATCATCAACAGATTTAAATTCCGTAACCATAGCTTCCCCCTTTCTTGAAATAATAAAATTATTACTGCTATGAACGTTTTACCGTAATGGGACATAAATTACATATATTATTATGTTCACTTCAGCAATATATTATTCTTGCGTTAAAGATTTTTTCCTTCTTTTTTCTTACTGCGGATAATAAACTGCAACAGATACAACAGTATTATTCTTTATTCCGAAGCCTATACCACGGGAATCATAAAATATGGCATTACCTCCCATAGCTGTCTCAGGCTGGAGTCTGTAGCTGCTGCCATAAACTCTGTAAACATCTGAAAGAGAAGAACCTACAGACAGACCTTCAGACGTTCTATAAAGGTAGGTATTTATAAATATCATAACTACTTTATTTGAATATATTTCAACACCGAAGGTGAGATCATATCTTTTATAATCATATATAAGTACATTATAGCCTTCCTTTATAGTATCTGAAGCCCCCCACTGTTCAAACATTCTTCCCATATCCTGTCCCAGATACAATAAACCTTCTATACCTCTGCCGGGAGAAATATAATACCCGGTGGTATTCTGGGCAGAGGCAGGAATAGTTAAAAAAAACAAAGATAATAGAATCGACAACAAATATTTCATAAATAAAACCTCGGATAAATCGTAAAGTGTAATGTGTAATGCGTAAAAATTACCTGTTCATGCATATTCAATAAAGTCCTTTGAAAACCTCATGTTTACCCAGTTCTTTCATTCTTATGTCATATACCTCGTAAGGAGACTTTTCATTTATCTTGGGTATATATATAGAAAAGGTCTTTGCTATTATAAGTCCGATAAAAGCTTTTGATCTGTCTGTTTCGTTATAATTGGCATCACTTAATAACATATGCATACTGGCCTGAACTGTTTTTATTACTTTCTTCTTTAGCCTTTCCGGCACATTGGGAGCATCAAAAAGTTCATAGGCATAATTCAATATTTCCGAAAGATCAATATAATAATTGGGATTTAATTCCATCAATTTCTGTTTATCTATGGCTTGTATTTCATCTTTATATTCTCTGACTATTCTGCCTAAATCATATATATTAAATGGTTTTTCCAGAAAATTTATACCAATCCTGGCAGCTTTATTTGTTATACTCTTATCGGGATGAGCAGTCATCAGTACTATTTTCATAAGAGGATTATTTCTTCTGAGATATTCACATAAAACAATACCCTGCATATTGGGCAATCTATTATCTACATAAGCTATTTTAAAGGTCATATAAGGAAGTTGTTCAAGTCCTTCTTCAGCACTTCCTACAGGCACCACAATATGCCCTTCATTTGTAAGTACTTCATATACCAGTTTTCTTATACTTTCATCATCATCTATTACAAGAATTTCTAACGATTCAAGCTCTTCCTGAGAATAAGTATCCATAACATACAACCTGCTTCCTAATTCGTAATGCATAACGCATTACGCGAGTATTATTTATATATAATTTGTATATTATAACACAGAGTATTATGGTTGAAAAGTTGAAAAATCGGAAGAGTTTTAGAGAAGGATTTATATGG
>JBEHWP010000766.1:0-3355 GCA_040217665.1 Vulcanimicrobiota bacterium | reverse complement strand
TACATAACTGAGAACAGATTTTGTCTGCCATAATCACCAATCCTAATTATAAAAAATTTGACTGATAAATTTTGTGTATCCTTATTCACAGTAAGTTATACAAAACATTTAACAATCTCTAAAATATCTCTCCCTTATTCCCTCTCTTCCTGAATATAATAACATAAAAGCATGTCTTATCCAAGTAATAACTTGTTAAAAAATGTTAAAAAAATGTTAACTTTTCAACCATAAACGATTACCATTAAATAAATAATTTCGGTAAAAGAAAAAACATTACTTTCTATAGAAGGATTTAGTTTGGATAAAAGCGAATAATATAAATCATTTTGTATTGATATTTATTTGATAATAATTTTTTTATAATAGATGTAATATCAGAAAGGGGGCATTATAGCAGTTCTGTATGGAATGCTATAAGTTAAGTTTATGAAAGAAGAGAATAACTCTCAGGAAGGAACACTGGATTTACAGTTAGAAGTTGAAAAAAATCCAGACGATTCCAATGCCCATTGCAAACTGGGTATCGCTTATTTCAATGAAGGCAGATATGATCTGGCTGAAAGAGAGATGGAACTTACTCTCAGTCTTGACGAAAAAAATGTTACTGCCTTATGTTACACAGGACAAATACATCTGCAAAGAGGGCAGATAGAAGAATCAAGGAAAAAACTTCAGGAAGCTCTTGACATAGATCAGAACTCGGTAGAAAGCCATTATCACCTTGGTAATACTTATGCTCAAATCGGAGAGATAGGACTTGCTATAAAAGAATGGAAAAAAGCTATATCGATAGATGAGAAATACTCTCAGGCCCATTATATGCTCGGAGTAATTTATCTTTATCAGGGCAAATCGGACCTTGCCATAAAGCATTATAAAGAAGTTATTAATATAGATCCGACAGATCCCTTCTCTTATAATAACCTTGGACTGGTTTATGCAAGGGAAGGCAAACTGGAAGAAGCTATAGAACAGTGGAAAAAAGCCATTGAAATCAATCCTGATTATGCCCAGGTATATTATAATCTGGGCCTTGTCTATGCGAGATCAGGTAATTATGAAAAAGCCATTGAAGGTTATCAGAAAGCTATCGAGTTAAATCCTACAGATGTATATGCCCATAACAATCTTGGCCTTGTTTATGCAAGACTCGGGCAGACGGAAAAGGCTACTGAATTCTACCAAAGAGCACTGAATCTCGACAGCACCGATGTATATGCCCACAACAATCTGGGAAGAGCTTACGACAGTCTTGGTAAGCTGGAAGAAGCCATGGCAGAATACGAAAAAGCAGTAGAACTGGATCCGAATGATGTATATGCAAGAAATAATCTGGGAAGGGCTTATGCAAGAAAAGGCAGAATAGATGAAGCAATACAGCAGTTTAAAACAGCTATAGAGATTGACAGCACCGATGTGTATGCCCATAATAATCTAGGTATAGCATATGCAAGAATAGGTGATATAGAACAGGCAATACAGGAATATAAGATTGCCCTTAAAATGAATCCCAATGATGTATATGTACATAATAATCTTGGAAGAGCCTATGTAAAGATCAATAAACTGGGGCTTGCCATTAAAGAATTTAAAAAGGCCATAGAAATAGCTCCTGCCGATCTTTATGCCCATAATAACCTGGGTATAGCCTATTCAAGAGCAGGGAAACTGGATCTGGCAATAGAATGTTATAAAAAGGCACTGGAAATCAATCAGAAAGACGTATATGCCCACAATAACCTTGGCTTTGCCTACACATGTCAGAACAGAATAGAGGAAGCAATAGAACAGTTCAAACAGGCACTGGAGATAGAGCCGACAGATGTCTATGCCCACAACAATCTCGGTATAGCCTATGCCCGTTCAGGGAAACTGGAACTTGCAGTAGAAGAATATAAGAAGGCCATAGAAATCGATCCTGATGACATATATGCCCATAACAATCTCGGTCTTGCCTACACATACCAGGGTAAACTGGAACTTGCTATTGAAGAATATAAAAAAGCTATAGTAATCAATGAAAATGATGCCTATGCCCACAATAATCTCGGACTTGCCTATACATATCTGGACAAACTGGAACAGGCAGCAGAAGAGTATAAAAAAGCTATAGAAATAGATCCTCAGGATATGTATGCCCATAATAACCTGGGTATAGTTTATGCGAGAAAAGGGCAGACTGAAGATGCCATAGATGAATGGCTCAAAGCCCTTGAAATTAACCCTGATTATGCTGAAGCTCATTTCAACCTTGGCCTCAGTTATACGGATTTGAACAAACTGGACGAAGCTATTTCTTCCTATAAAAAGGCTATAGAACTGGATCAGAAATTAATTCAGGCCTATGGAAATCTTGGACTTCTGTATGAAAAACAGGGTAACAGGGAAGAATCTGTAAAACATCTGGAAATTGCTCTCACACTTGCAGAAGAACAGGGCAATGATAATTATGCCCAGAATATAGGGAAAGAACTGGAGAGAATTAAAGGGGCATAGTATTTCCTGAAAAAATAAAGGCGAGCCACGAAAAAATAAAGGCCACTCCTGTGGCCTTTATTTTTTATATATTAACGAACTATTTTATTTTGTCCATTTCTCTTAATATATCCAGCAACTCATCTGCCTCGGAAATCAAATCTTTCACCTTACGATAGGTAGGTTCTTCAATCTTCTTTCTGGTAGTCCTGGAAGATCCCTTATATGAATTCCATATAACAACCAGAGATAATGCACAAATGCCTCCTGTAAAAAACCATAATAACTTGCTATCTGTCATAAATTTTTCTGAAGAAAAATTTCGAGTTTATCAGTGTGTTATCATAGACAATTCACCGTAAACTAAAAAAACCTTCATTCTCTCCTCTCATAGAATACACACAGGAATTATATATAAAAATCGCGACGCGTGACACGTCATAATATTCGTAAATACAGGGTTTTCCTGATTACCAGTTATTATTATTATAGCAAAAAAATCTGTTAATAGCAATAGTTTGCCAAAAAACGCAATCCTAATATTGACTTCATATAAAGTTTAAATTATAATGAGACGTTAAAGGGGATGTAGCTTAGATGGTAGAGCGCTTCCTTCGCAAGGAAGAGGTCGGCGGTTCGAATCCGCTCATCTCCATAATAGAAGGACAGACACAAAACTGTCCCTGATTACCGCTCCAGATAAGTTAGTAAACAATTTACCTGTTACGATACTTAGTACCGCACCAGGTAAATTGGTACCCAAAAAATATGGAACATGCTCCTGTCCCTGGCCGGGCTCTGGAGGAAAAGATATGCCGTATTAAAAGAGAGTTGTAAATGATATAGACGCAAAATATTAAAAGTCTGCAAAACCAGT
>JBEHWP010000765.1:0-3365 GCA_040217665.1 Vulcanimicrobiota bacterium | reverse complement strand
GATATTGTTTTTGGTCTTAATTGCCTTCCTCCTGGAGTAACAAGTATTATGTCGCTGAATATACCTGTTAAATCACTATCAGGATTTTTGTTAAATAATTCAATAGCATATTTCAAATCAGAAGCAGTAAAATTTTTATTTACATTAAAAATTTCCTTAAGTCTGGTAAATAATCTGGCAGTTTTATCTACTTCCTCTTTATTTCCACTTAATAATATATCATTTCCCCGGGAAGTTATAGTAGCAGAAGTATAATTTTCAATTATTTTTAAATTTTCATTTTGAAACCCTAAAAATCTAAATGCCTGATTATTATCACCTAAATTTAATTTTATCTGAAGCTGAATTTCCTCCAAAATAAAAAATTCCTCCTTAATTATAAAACATCAAACAAAAATACAAAGGAAGCCCATACATATATGAGCTTCCTTTATAATAAACCTTTATTTAGAGAGTTCTTCCTGGACAATTTCTTTAATAACATTGCCATCAGCCTGGTTACGTAAAGCAGGTATAATTACTTTCATAACTCGTCCAAAATCTTGCTTACCACTGGCTCCCAGTTCCAACAACCTGTCCTTTACAAGTTTTACCAGTTCTTCACGTGATAATTGTCTGGGAAGATAAGCCATTAAAATTTCAAGCTCCTTTTCTTCCCTGGAAACCAGATCTTCTCTTCCCCCTTCTCTGTACATCTGAATAGAATCTCTTCTTTTTTTTGCTTCAGATAATAACAGATTGTTTAATTCTTCTTCTCCAATTTCCTTTTTCAAATTATCAATTTTAAATCTTTGAATAGCAGAACGGGTATATCTTATTACAGCAAGTCTCAGCTGATCCTTTTCTTTCAGGGCCAGTTTCATGTCCTCTTCCAATTTTTTTTCTAAAGACACAACTTTTATGGCTGATAAAAATATCAGCCAATGTACACCTACCTTTTTAATGTAATAACAAAATTACATAGTTCTGCGATTTCTTTTACGAGCTGCTTCTGATTTCTTTTTCCGTCTTACGCTGGGCTTTTCATAATGCTCTCGTTTTTTTATTTCCGCCATTACTCCGGCTTTTTTGCATTTACGTCTGAATCTTCGTAATGCTTGATCTAAAGTCTCATCGTCCCTTACTTTCGTTTCCAAACAAATCCCCCCCTCCTAAAACATATGGGGCCCTGAGTTATATTAGTTCCGGCGATTTTATCCATACCAATTTGAAAATGATATAATTATCAGTTTTCAAATAAATTATTCTTCAAAAATTTTAATATTCCTCTTTCTCAGAAAAAGAAATTTGCCACAGAATATTCAAAGTAAAAAATTAAAAGTGAAAGGCGAAAAAAACCGGATTTTATTTACCTTTCACTTTTAATTTTTTATATGTATTTATATTACAGGTCAAATTCTTCTACTAAAGTTTTACTACCGGGTATACCATGCAGGTCAAGATTAATAATTTTTCCATTAAAAACAATAACAGGAACAAGGCTTCTCATTGGAGTATGCCCCACAACTGCTCTTTCTACATTCATTTGAGCCAGCATATTTTCCACCTGTTGATTACTCAGAGGTAAAACTGGTTGTCCGCTGAATACATCATATCCCCATATTTTTCTTCCCCATGTAAATTCCATAATAGCTTCTGCTTTTTCTTCATCGGGCAAACTGAGTATTTCATCAAGGGGTTTCCAGTATTGATTTGAATCAGGAAGAGAGTGGGAAAAGAGAGTTTTATTTACTACAGTTCCAAGAATAAGATTATTAAGGAAAGCTTTATGACCTCTTTGCATTTCTTCATCCCATAATTTTATACCGCCATAACTTGCGATAGTTTTCTCTCCACCCTGTTGATACCAGTTTAAAAATTTAAGTATCATTTCAACTTTTTCTCTTTGAGATGAAAATTCCTGGATTAACATATTCGGCAAACTTGCATTTTCAAGGATAAACTTTATATCATCTTCTGAAAAAAACTTATATGATTCATAACCTTCCAGCAGCATTTGATCATGATTTCCGAGTAAGCAATATAAATTACTTGAAAAATCCTTATCTTTTTCTTTCAATTCTGCCAGTTGTTTACTTAAATTTATAAGAAAGTCCAGAATCTTCTTTGCTCCGTATATCCACTCGGTTATAGGTCCTTCCAGTGGTTCACCTCTCCAATCGCAGTAATCGCCCAGAGTTACAACATTAACATTTTTTGCTTCAGGATTCCATTCAAATACATCTTTATTTTTTACTGTAATAAGTTCTTCTTCTTTCAAAAAACGAATTAATCTGAAATAATCTCCATGTAAATCTCCGACGGCAAGGATTTTACTTTTTTTATCCTTACCGGATTGAAAAGTGGATTCTCTTAGAATATTATCAGAAACTTCTATGTTTTTAGATGCACTTTTTTTATCTGAAGTTTCAGCTAAAGGTTCGTCTTTTTCCTTTTTTTCATCTGAAGGTTCAGTTTTCTCACCTGAAGTTTCAGTTGAAAGCTCGTCTTTTTCTTTTTTTCTCTCATCCTGCCTGAGATTCTGCTGTAACTCTTCAGAAGATGATGTTTTATTATGTTTTTTACTCATAAAAAATTACGCGACAGAGAGTTTCCCGCATTTTTTTGCAGGCAAAGCCGCATACCCCCTTTTCGTAGATACGTGACCTCAAACTAATCAACCTGATGTAATCCAGTAGTTTAGAATTAATTTCATTTTCCATTCTAATAAACTTCTATGAGAGGTATTTAATTTCCTTCTCAAAGTTAAAATTTTATAATTAACAAAAAAAACAAGGAAAAGTAAAAGCTTTTCCTCTGAGGGTGAATCGTCTGTGAATTTATCACAGATTACCTGCTCCACAACTCAGACTTCCCAGGTTATTCCGGTGTTACATATATGAGGCAGGTAGATGAACTCCCTAGGTAACAATATATTATACAGGTGAATATAAAAGAAATCAAGCCTGCTTTTCAAGAGAATTACCTTTATCTACACAAATCTCAGGAAATATAATTTATCCCTTCCTACCGGAATTGAAAATAAAACAAAAAAATTAAATATCAACCTGAAGAAGTTGAAGTTCTTAATCTGAATTACTAAAATTACTCAAATCTTTCTTCAAATCTTTCTTCCAAGGTTTTCACCCCCCTGGCTTTAATTAATCTATAAAAATAGAAAAAACTCCACCTGTAGCTTTTAAAGCTTATACTACATCCGGTATACCCCCGGTTACTTGACTCCCTGAGCTTACAGCTTTAGCTGCAAACATCCACTATACCACAGGTAGTTAGCAGTGGGTAGTTGACAGATAAATATTTGTGTAAAAATATTATATCATCTGCTAAAAAAAAATTCAATTACCTATCTTTGATAACTTGCTTAA
>JBEHWP010000764.1:0-3376 GCA_040217665.1 Vulcanimicrobiota bacterium | reverse complement strand
CATACAGCAGTAATATTTATCCAGTAATTCCTTTAAACTTATAAAACTGGTATTATATGCCTGTCCTATGGCATTCCTTTCTTTTTCCATTTCTTCCAGCAGTGATATTGTATTTTCGGTAAAACCTTCGTAATAGAAAAGAAAACTTTCTTTTCTGTCTACCTTGTTCATATTGGCAAGCATGATAAGAGGGTGGGCCATGGCTCCGAAATCTGTAAGTCCTCTCTGGATAAAATTTTCTGCCTGTTCCAGATCGGGAAAAAATTCCTTTATTATAGAACTGTTTTTCTCCGTTTCCGATGTGTTTTCCGATGAATAGAGATTCCATTTCTTATAACCTCTTATCCATACAGTATCAGGGGAAACTATTCGGGATGCAAAAATTGCATCTGTTTCTATGACTTTTACACCTCTTATATTTTTTTCTCTGAGAAAATTCGTAACCTCAAGAACACCTCCCAGCTTGCTTGAAAAAAGTATTATTTCATGATCCTGTCTTAAATAAGGACTTATTCTTTTCATTACATCCATATAGGCAGTGGTAACAGTACATATAAAGATTGTACTTACCTGTTTCATAAATTCTTCTGCATTATCAGTAATGTCTTTTATTTTAAATGTGCCGTTCAGCTTATCATAAGCTTTAATTTCCTTCTTTTCTGCTATGGTTTTTACCATGTCAAAATGTCTTACAAGCATATAAACATCATAGCCGAGGCTGGAAAGATAACAGGACACAGACCATGCTGAATTGCTTGAACCTATAACACCTGTGCTTTTCATAAGAATTCTCCTTTTATATAAAAACTTTAATACGTTATGTATATATGACTCTGTTTCAGATTGAAATATTTGATACCTGGTCTCAATCAATTTTTAAATTTTTTTCCTCTTTATATATCGTTCACATTGCTTCAGTCTGCCGTAACCGAGCATTATGCCCAGTATAAAATCTTCTTCATTGGTGAATTCCTTGAGCCCTTTATTGCCGAAATTTTTAAGAACGTCAATACAGAGGGAATTACCGAAAAAAACATTGATTTTACTATCTGTTACGTGATGGATGAGATAATCTATATGTTTATCTGACAGTTTTTTTTCTATGAAATCTTTATAGCTTACCCTGCTTGTATAAAGCACCAGATTTCTCAGGCCTTTTTCATATTCATATATGTGATGAAGAAATATTGTTATATCAGAATGAATTTTTTCATAACTTCTGGCTCTGTCCGGCACAAATCCTCCTGATATAAAAGATATTAAATTATTGGAAATTTCTTCATAGGAATAAATCTTACTTGCTGTTGACATTATAATTCCGCCTTTCTTTATTTTGATACTGAGTCTCAATATTAGATTGAAAAAAATATTATTCTATTCCTATAAGCTTTCCTCCCTTATATAGATTAAAAAACCATCGTCATCCATGTAGTTACCCTGTTTACATTATAATCATTTACACTGTCTATCATATCATTATGATTGTAAAATCTGCAGGCAATTCCTATTCCTGTATTTTCATTCAATTTATAATTCAATTCAATACCGGGAATATGAAGGGTAATATCAGAACCGAGTCCGTCATCATCTATTCCGTTAACTGTAGCGAGTTTATATGTGCCTGCTATATTCAGTTGTTCTGTTATATTATATGAACCTTCCAGAAAAAGAAAATTCCTTGTCTGATTATGAATATAATCAGGATATTTCCTGTCGAAATTAATGGTTAATATACGTCCTTTTACAGAAAAATCATCTGTAAGTTTATAGTTTCCACCTATGTCGAAATAAAATTCTCGTCCTTTATCTGTAGAATTATTATAGAAATAATGATCCTGAAACCCATAAGGTGAACCTATTGTTGTCTGAGGGTCAGTATCCATTGTGGCATCTATCTGTTTCAGGTATGCCACTCCTCCGTCTATCCTTCCCTTTTCTTCATTTAGATTATATCCGAGTCTGCTGTAAAAGCCTCTTCTATTGGCAGTGTAAAATGACATTATATAGGCACCTTCATCCGTATTGGTAAAGATTTTTCGAAAATTAAAAGGCTCATAATTACCATCTATACTCACAAATTTCACTTCATAATCAAAAGAAGAATAATTACCTTCTCCACCAAAAACAATGGCATTACCTGCTCTGGACGGGTCGCTTCCATCCAGAAGATTATAATCAAACCAGCTTCTGGCAAATTCTCCACTTATAGAGAGCCTGTCATCTATGACGTTATAATTTCCTCTCATGTGAAATATTATTTCATCCTTTGGTATAAGACTGCTTTCTGGCCTTGATGCTCTATCTTCATATATGCGAATAAAGGTAGAGTCAATACTCCACTTCTCATTTTCATATCCTCCGAGAGCACCGTACATTCTGCTGTGGTATCCCTGAGGAGTTTGATAATAATCGGATTCGAAAAGATTATATGGACTTTCACCTGTAAATACATGTCCGGGGCCGCCACCTGACCATGTAAGATCATTTGCTTCAAGCAATTCAAATTTATATTTACCATAGAGTTTTCCATTTATATCAATACCATTTACAGGCATTGAATCTGGAGAGAATGCACTTGGGCCTACTATTCCATAATAAACAAGGGGGGAAATTTTTTCTGGCTGATATTCCCCGAAAAGTCCTTTTATTTCTACATTACCTTCTGTTTTAAACCAGAGTTTATTGAGATTTGTCTGGAAATTAAGGCCATTGTTGAACATTTTATCATAGGTTATACCGCTGGAAATAAAACCGGGCATTAAGCCCCAGAAATAAGTAACAGTGGGATTTCCGAAATAACTGTAAGCTGTAAGAGTTCCTCCTGCAGTGATCCGGTCTTCTATATTAACACCTATATCCAGGTTCAGTTTTGTTGATATATCATTACCATGGGTAAGACCAAAACCGGCGTATTCTTCGACTACTAAAGGGGGGAATACTGCTGTCAGAGGATCCTGAACAGGTTCCTCTGTGAAACCAAGAGAATTGGCAACAGATGTGAGGTCACCTGATATAAAAATTCTCTCTCTCTCTTCTATTTTGTTGTTCAGATCTGTAATGGAACGTTCCAGGTTTTTAACCTTCACTCCGAGAGAAGCGAGCTCTTTTTCATACTCTTTTGACAGTAAAAGAATCATTTTCATTTCTTCTTCTGTTCTATAGAATGAAAGATCAGGGATAAAAGGCAGTGAAGATTCTATTTGATGCATTTTAGCTATTATTCTTGCTGTAATCATAGCCATTTCATAACGGCTCAGCGGCCTGTCTCCATTGAAAAATCCATCAGGATAACCTTCAATATACCCTTTATTTGCAAGAATAGAAACTGCATCATATGACCAGTGATTTAAAGGTACATCTAAAAAAGGATCTGCCA
>JBEHWP010000763.1:0-3377 GCA_040217665.1 Vulcanimicrobiota bacterium | reverse complement strand
ATTATCCTGTGGGCTATCACTATATTTGAAGAATCAGGGTCATTTCTTCCCGTGAGAGTGGCAACAACATCTCCTGTAGAAAGACCTGTAACCGTGACGGAAGTCTCTGGATAAACTATTGAAGCAGTGGTAGAACCTCCCGACCAGGTAACCGTGATGTCGACCATCCTTAAGTAAGGATGTATAACCTGTCCTGTCACCTCTTCTTTATGAGGCCATACTACATCTATCTTAAGAGAAGCTTCTCCTTTTGAAGGAATGGAAGGTGTAACGGAATTACCTCCGCCTCCGCATCCTGATAGGAATAAAATTATAAGTTTTCATATCAAACACCTCCCTGCAAATTTATATTATATTTCATAAGTTGTTAGAATTCAAGTTGTCGTAACGCGTAAAGCGTGACGGGTTTAATCCCTGCATATCACACATCACGCATTACGAGGTCATTATTTATGGATAGTTATAAAACTGATTATATATATTATAATTTTAACAGAGGAAATTACGTTAATCAATAGAATTTATCGAAATACTCGCGTCACGCATTACGCGTCACGCGTCACGGTTCCAAGGAGTGATGCTATGAAAAGACCGTTCTTATATATTATCCTCTTAATTCTTATAATTACCGCAGCAATTAAACAGGCAGAAGCAGGTAAATATATAGCAGGTGATAATTCAAAAAATATCATAAACCATTACCTGACTCTTGATAAGATTCACAAATGGGAGAAAGAGTCTTCTTATAACAGAGATTCTCTGGAAAAACTCAGATATTATTCCGGACAATCAGTATTCTGGACAGGTTATATAAAAAAATTTAAAAAGAAAAACGGTTATTCTCTTATCCTGAATACAGGTAAAGAAGAAATTCCTGTTTATTACAGTAATGAGAAAACCCGTAATCTGGAATTTAACAGAAACGGCTGTAAAGCAGGGGTAAAAGGGAAAATCGTAATAGAAAAGGACCGTTTCAGCTATATTGAAGGTAAATCGGCAGTAATGTTATTACCTTCCTCTGGCAGACAGTACAGAGATTTTCAGACAAAATACAGAATAAAATCTTCATTCATACTGAATACCCGCCAGGGAGCTATAGAAATAAAAGATGATTTTTACCCTTTCATCATACACTGGACTTTATTTTTAAACCCCCATTACAACAGATCTCTTGCCGAAACCATAGCAAAAGCCACGGTCTATTACGGCCATAAATATAATATTGACCCGAAACTGCTTCTGGCTCTTTTTACTATTGAATCAGCCATGGATTATGATGCAGTATCGAGCGGAGGAGCTGTCGGAATAGGCCAGTTAATGCCTTTTACTTCACAGGCACTCGGAGTTGATCCTTATGATCCTTTTCAGAATATAGGAGGAGCTGCAATACATTTTAAAGGCTCTTTAGATGAATGGGCCGGATATGATAACAGTCTCGACCTGTCCCTTGCGGCTTACAATGCGGGAAGCGGAGCAGTATCTTCTTACGGAGGTATACCTCCTTACAGTGAAACACAGAATTATGTGTTTTTCGTGAAATTTATGTATGAACATTTCAAACGGTACAGCCAGTTACCGAGGTGAGCATAAATAATACATATTTGCTTTCGTGATGCGTGGCTCGTGACGGCAGGTCAGTAAGATATTAGCTGATGACATGTGTCTTCAAATCAATAGAGGCCAGATATTTTCTGGCGCCATGCTCTCTGCAGAGCAGAAGAAATTCATCGGCTGATTTATAATCAGGCTCTTCAGGGAGAGAGTTTTTTTCATAGACTTTCTCAAATTTTTCTGCCAGTTCATGCGCTTTTTCAAGAGTCTCTTCTATGGGAATTTCTCCTTTTTTGACAGAGAGCAATTCCTTTTTAATAATACCTTTAACCTCTATAAGAGGTTCTCCTTCAGTCATCCAGTTAATACCTGAATATAAAAGTCTGAGCAGATTATATGCATTTTTCGGTCTGTATTTACGGGCCGGCATTATTTCATCTTCAGGGGCATTCTTTAAAAATTCTTTCAGAATATCAAAGCCCCTCTGAGGAAGTAATCCCCTGTCATAAAGAGATTGATACAGATCAGTAATGAGTTCTTTCGCTTCATAAGGAGTTTTACATGGTATTTTTTCTGCCAGTATTTCACTTACCTGATCCATATTTAACGAAGGATATTCACCTATAATTACTATAATCTGATTCTGCACCTTATATCTGTTTAATTTCTGCTGTATCTTTTTAAACTGGCTCATTGCATAATGACCGAAACTTCCGTAGATATATTTAGAAATAAACATAGCTCTATTTTTTCTCAATTCTTCTCCAATTTCCGTAATTTCAGTAACAAGAGGAGACCAGAGGGTTTCCAGTGTATTTGCATCTGCCCTTAAACCCTGATATATGGCTTTCTGTACCTCCCAGTACTGACTGTCTGTATCAGGGTTACGTATCTCGTCAGGAGCATTATAAATACTTGCCGTGGCAGAAAAAGGTAAAAGAAAAATGCCTTTTTTATCCGTATCGGAAGATTCATCGGAAAGTCCCCACGCCTGAGATCCTACAATAGCCTCATATATGATCTCGTTTTTTAATTCCTTCCATTCATACTGGCTCCTGGAAATTTCGTGGAGTACATTTTGCTTCTGCACCACAAGCTGATCCCTCTGGCATGTAATTTTTCTGCCTCCGGGAGTTATTATTTCATAGGTGTTATAATAAAAATTTATGACTCGTCCGACAGTACCTGCTTTAAGTATATAAGAATCTTCCGCTTTCTGAGGAGATTTTAATACCACATCTGTTCCTTTCGGAATAGTAATTGAATTTTCGTCGAGAGTGAATTTTTTATTCATAAAATATATTATATCATATAATTTATTATGGATATTATAGTGTATTTCATAATTATTGGAATTTAAGTGGTCGTGACATGTTGATAACTCTGCACATCACGCATTACGCTTTACGCATTACGAGGTTATTATTTATGGATAGTTATGAAAGTAACTATAAAGATTGTAATCGTTATTATTATACCATCTTTTCCAGCCTTTCTTTTCTATTCTGCCAGTCCGGCATCACCCGGGATAAGAGTTTGAAGAATTTTTTATTATGGTTGTAGTGTTTTAGATGACACATTTCATGAGTAATCACATAGTCTATACAGTGAGATGGCACTTTGATGAGTTCTCTGTTGAGCAATATAGTGCCATTTTTACTGCAACTGCCCCAGCGTTTTTTCATTTGTTTTATTTTTATCCGGAGCGGAGTGTTTATGTCATATTTTTTTATTTTTTCATAGCAGAGGTTTACTCTTTGATTGAATTTTACTCTGGCATGGTCTAAATACCAATTTCCCAGAAGGGTCTTGATTCTTTCAGGATT
>JBEHWP010000762.1:0-3378 GCA_040217665.1 Vulcanimicrobiota bacterium | reverse complement strand
AAATTATGAAATTAAACAGAACAATCATAGGTATGATTCATGTTGACCCTTTACCGGGTACACCGAAATATGCCGGTAATTTTACGTCCATTATAAAAAAAGCAAAAGAAGAAGCGGCAATTTACAGGGATGCCGGCGTGGATATGATTGCCATTGAAAATATGCATGATGTGCCTTATTTAAAACAGCATGTCGGCCCGGAGATTGTATCAGCCATGTCTGTAACAGGTTACGAGGTAAAAAGCACATCACGCCTTCCCTGCGGTATACAGATACTGGCAGGAGCAAATAAAGAAGCCCTGTCTGCAGCTCTTGCAGGGGGACTGGACTTTATCAGAGCGGAAGGTTTTGTCTTTTCTCATATAGCAGATGAAGGTTTTATAGACGGATGTGCAGGTGAATTACTGCGCTACAGAAAAGAGATAGGAGCGGAACGGATAAAAATTTTTACTGATATAAAGAAAAAACACTCTTCTCATGCCATAACGTCCGATGTAAATATAGGAGAAACTGCCCAAGCCGCAGAATTTTTCCTGAGTGACGGAGTTATAGTGACGGGAACTGCAACAGGTTCTCCTGCAGATCTGGAAGAAATCAGACAGGTGAAAGAAAGTGTAAAAATTCCTGTTCTCGTAGGCTCAGGTATAACTTCAGAGAATCTTCAATCCTATCTGGACATAGCAGACGGACTTATAGTAGGTTCCTATTTTAAATATGACGGACACTGGAGTAAAGGTGTGGATTTCAAAAAGGTTAAACGATTTATGGATAAGGTTAATAAGATTCGGAATGGGTAAAGGGTGAAGAGTGAAGAGTGAAGGGTGAAGGGTGAAACCACCAGTCACGCGTTACCCGTCACCATTATATCACGCATCACGCATTACGCATCACGCATTACGCATCCCCCTTCACGACTCACCACCCATTAGAATTTCCATAAATTCTTTAATTCCCCTGCATAAGGTATTCCTTTCTGTCCTCCATAGTTACGGCATTTAAGACCTGCCACAAGAGAGGCAAATTTTAAATTTGCAGGAACATCATATCCCAGGGTAAGGCCAAAAGCAAAGGTACCGTGAAATACATCTCCTGCACCTGTAGTATCTGCTACATTTTCTATGGTATAAGCATTCTGACAGACAAAATCACTGCCGTCCCAGGCAATAGAACCTCTGTCGCCCATAGTAGCAACTATCAGTTCCGAATGATACATGTTCCACATAGCTTTCAGAGCAGATTCCACGTCTTTCTCTCCTGTATATTCTAAAAGATACTGTGCCGGCACTATATGGTGGGTACCTTTCCGGAAAAGTTCATCATTACAGGGTTTATTCCTCTCAATATCTGTCACTACAGGTATAGCTGATTTTACTGCCAGAGAAGCGGCATAAACAGAAGCGCTGCCATGATAATTATCCATAAGGATAGCTTTCGAAGACATGATTAAATCGGAAGGTATATCTTCCGGTTCCAGAGATCTTTTAGTTCCACCTGTAAAGAATATAGATCTTTCACCTGTATCTTCAATACAGGCACAGAAGGATAAAAGGGAGGTTTTACCGGGATCTTTAATAAGATAATTAATATCTATCCCTTCGTGAGAAAGATTTTTTCTTATCATGTCTCCGTAATAATCATCACCGCAGATTTCAATAATTGCAGCATGTCCTCCCAGACGGCTTACTGCAGTAATAGCAGTGGCTACCTGCCCTCCGGGATGTTCTTCAAAATTCTTCATCGGAGATTTGTCACCGGGCATGGGATAATTCTTAACAGTACCTATGAGATCCCATGCGGCACAGCCTATACCTGTAACATCAATTTTTTTGTTCATTATTTTCATATATGAGCAATTACTCAGATTAAGGTGACCGCTCCCACTGCCAAGTCCTAATGGACTATGGCAGGGGCTTCCAGAGCTTCCATGCTCAAGGACTCCAGGCCCGAGTCCTTTATATATATGGCTGAATTATAGTCTCTTGGAATTATTAAACCACAAACAGGACATATATGGGTCCTCATAGATAGAGATTTTTTTACTACGCTTTTACAACCAGAGCATATCTGGCTTGTGTATTTTGGGTCTATTGCTATTACTGTTTTACCTGCTACGAGAGCCTTATATTTCAGTATCTCAAAGAATTTTCCCCAGCTCACATCAGAGATTGATTTATTTAATCCGGATTTTGCACCTGCATTATTAGGAAGATATTTACCTTCTTCATCCTGTTTCGGCTCCGGTCTTCTTTTCATTCCCTGAATATTAAGGTCTTCATGAATTATTACATCAAAATCACAAAGTAGTCTATTGGCCTGTTTATGAAGAAAATCTTCTCTCTTACATTTTACTTTAAAGTGAGCTTTCTGTAAGGCTTTTAATAGCTTGTACCACTTCTTTGTCCTTTTCTGTGCAGCAGAGAACTTTCTCTGCAGTTTCTTTAACTTCTTCTCACTTTTACGGAGATACTTTGGAACTTCTATATGAGACCCGTCAGAGCCATAATAGAAGTCTATAAGCCCCACATCGATTCCGATAGATTTCGATAAATCCTGTTTAGCCTCTATATGAGTATGTTTTATCTCAAATGAGAAACAGGCAAACCACTTACCTCCATCTTTCTCTATTGTAAGGGTCTTTATTGTTGCTTCTTTCGGTATCTCTCTATGATAGATTATTTTTATTTCTCCTATTTTCGATACGGTTATTTTATTTTCTTCCGGTATGATGCTATACTGAGGATAGGTTATTGAACTATATTCACCACGTTTTTTATATTTTGGATATCCTTTCCCTTCATTAAAAAAACCATCGTAAGCATCATCCAATCTCTTTAACGTATTCTGTAATACCTGGGAATGAACTCCTTTATACCAGGGACGTTCCTTCTTTAAACCGGGAAGTTTATCCGCCTGGCTATAATAATTGACATTTTTGGGAAAATGTCCAAAGATTGATGTAAACTGAATACCGAATATTCCCTCTATTGCTGTAAGCAGCTTTAATCCTGTTACTTCTTTTTCGTCACTATAGAATATCTGTCCCATAGATGAAGAATGAATATCATTCTTAAGACTTTTCTCCAGGGATTTTGCGTGTTTCCATAGTTGATGAGATGTAATACGTTCAGATAGTGACCAGTTATACAGATGGCGGCACATACTGAAAGTATTTTCTAATTTACTTCCCTGTGATTTATTCGGGTATATCCGGTATTTATATGCGCTTTTCATAGGGAGCTTCTCCTCTATATATTATAACAGAAAAGAGATTATTTTTATACCATTACGTTCTAACAGGTTGTGCAGGAAGTAACTCCGAATTCATCTCCCTCTAAGCCTCCAGCTATAGAGGGAGTATTCTTCGGTTTTTTAGATAAA
>JBEHWP010000761.1:0-3378 GCA_040217665.1 Vulcanimicrobiota bacterium | reverse complement strand
ACCAGGCCATTTCTACGGCTAAATAGTAATTTCTTCTTGCCTCTTCTCTGACTTTATTTTGTTCCCTGTCTTCTTCTCCGTCCCATGACTTTTCTTTTATGTTCTTTATCTGTTCCGGTTTAATTTCGTTCAGTAATTGTTTTTCTTTTTTAAGCGTATATTCAATATGAGCTTTTACCTGTTCTTCCAGTTCCCTGGCCCTTTCCTCATCTATTTTAAGTCTTTCTCTTACATTTTTAAGGGTACGTATCTCTACTACGCCGTTTATCCATTTAACCTCAAGAAATTCTCTGTATTTTTCTTCTCTCTGCTGTTTAATTTCTTCCTGTCTCTGAAGTTCTTCTTCAATTTCTTTCCCAAGTCTCTCTATTATCTTTTCCGCTTTTTCTTTTTTCTCAGGATCTTTTGCTTTATCTCTGTAAATTTTAAAATTTTCCAGAGCATCATCCAGATAGCCAAGTTCATCATAACATAAGCCGGTATAATAATAGGCACCGATTTTAGTCGGTTTCATTTCCATTACCTGTTGATAAAGCTCAATTGCTTCTTCCAGATTGCCTTCTTTTCTTAATTTTCCGGCTTTTTCATATATCTTATCTGCTTCAGTTGTTTTTTTAGTTTTTTCTGGTTTTCCCATAAATATTCTGCCTTTTATTTTATTATAACATAACCAATACCGCTTTTTTCGAACCAGACCTTTTCCATTTCGTCTCTGTTATAGATAACTATACCTTCTTTTGCATCTCTACCTGCAGGGTCGTTACATACAATATTACCGTCAGGTGAAAATCCTTTAACTACTATTACATGTCCCTGTGAACTTTCTGTTATACTTCCTTTTAATTCACCCGGTTTAAAACATATCGTTGCAATAACCGGTATGCCTGCAAAAATTTTTTCTTCTACATCATGCCAGGACTTGAAAATTTCTATCCACCCTTTCAGACCATATTGAGATGCCGCCTGTACTGCCAGAGGCCACGAACCGTAAATATCATATTCTTTATCATAAGACATTTTAGCTACGTCGTCTGTGCCTATATTAATCCCCCAGTAAGACATAACCATGGCGACACTGGTGGGAGAACATATACGCCCTGAAATTTTGCTGTTCTCATCTCCCTGTGATCTATAGGGAACAGATAATATTTTTCCGGTAATTCTGGAACATGTTAAAAAATTCCTCCCTGATGTCTCTTTTTTTTCCCTGTTCCCGTAGGATAGAGCAAAAAGTTTTACTGAAGGGCTAATATCTTTAGAGGAAAACATGTGGATAGAATATTGAATATACTGTATTTCTTTTCTGAGGTTTAGATAGTCTATATCTACAAAACCAAAAGAATTTTTTATCATTTTCTTTTTTATTTTCGGATATTTGCCCCATGAACCGGTATAAAACCATGGAGACCAGTATAATCTGTCCTGACTGACTCTTATATATACAATAAATCCTGTCTCTTTTCCAGGACAATTTATATTCCATGAAGGATATATTTCTTCTGCCGGGAACTCCGTTTCAATAACGGAAGAAGTATAGATGCCGCATGGTAAACCGGGAGAAATTTTTATGAAACCTTCGAGATTGCTTGTTATTACAGCTTTTTCAAATGTACCTGCAGAAAAATCATCATAACTATCCATTAAAATCAGTCCGCTCTGATAGAATGGAGAGGCCATAAGCGGTTGAAAAGATAAGATTGTTATGAAAATGAGTAGAGAAATTAATATATGCATTATGATCCTTCCGGTTTTATTGTGCTTTCTCTGATAGAGTTTAATTATTATATTCTTTAAATATTAAGTTTCACCTTCTTTGAAATATTTTATAGATACTTCTTTTTTTGTATTATTTGTTTTATAATATTGATAGAGCTTCTGAAGAAATACGTTGTCATCGTGAAAGGATGATTTGATGTGGATCATGATGGAACCAAATATATGAAACTATATATCAGTTATAACTGGCTTACTATCAAGGATTTTCAGCTGTTATTGAGTTTAATAGAACAGCTTTATGTCAGCTGTTACAGATGGGTATTTAAAGAGGAACATGTAGAAGAAAAATTTCAACTTAAGTTAAGGCGATTGAGCGGAGAAGATATGATTATATACGAGTTTTTCGGTAATCATAACTGCTGGGAATTGATGTTTGGTCTTGTAAGCCAGTATATGGAGAATAAACTTTCTTCCGGTGAAACAGGGGGATTGAGGATGTCTGATATTTTGAAAAAAGATAAGAAAATTATAAAAACAGTGGAAAATTCGGAACAATCTGTAGATAAAATGTCTGATATAGGTATAGAAGAAATCTATAATCTTCTTTATAAACTTAACAGCCTTTATCGTCTCATAAGGAAGAAGGAAGAATTTGATATATTCATTATGGAATATGAAGATAAAATGGTTGCAGTAAAAGGTGAGAGAACGGATTTCTATAGAAAACTTCATTCAATGTTACAGAAGGCAAAAAGTCCTGATGGTATTGAAGATTTAAAAAATGCACTTAAAGAGTCCGATCTGGAAACAAGAAGAACTGCAATAGAAGCACTGGGAAAGACAAAAAATCAGGAAGTTATAAAAGATTTGAGAGATGGTCTCAGGGATGGAGATAATATAGTTCGCAGAAAGGCAGCAGAGGCACTCGGTAAAATAGGAACATCTTATGCTCTGTCTGATCTGAAGGTGGCTTTACAGGATCAGGATAAATTTGTTCGAAGAGAAGCAGTGGAAGCCATCGGAAAAATTGGTAATAAGGAAGCTCTTGGTATTTTAAGTGACATATTAAAAAAAGACAATGATTATGTTGTACGCCGTAAAACCGTAGAGGTTCTCAGACAAATAGGAGGAAATGATGTTTCTTTTATACTTATAGATTCTCTAAATGATGAAAACTGGTATGTAAGATGCGGCATAGTGGAAGCTCTTGGATATATGACTGGCCCCAATGTGATAGAAATTTTAAAGCAAGTCTCAGAGCATGATCCGGACAAGCAGGTCAGAAAAAGAGCTCAGATTGTATTGAAACAGAAAGAACTTTTAGAGTTTAAAGCTTAGGATTGCAAGAAAAACAACTCCGGCAAATTGTTAGAACGATTGCATCCTCGCGTCACGCGTTACGCATTACGCATCACGATATAAACTGTAAATATGATGTAGTTATATCCTGACTGTTCCTTATTACCGCTCCAGATAAGTTCATACCCATTTCTAAAACCTGTCCCTGTCCGGACTCTTCCAGAAAAGATATGATCCTGTTGCGTGGCAAACTGGTTTTGCAGACTGTTAATATTTTGCGTCTATATAATTTATAACTCTCTTTTAATACGGCATATCTTTTCCTCCAGAGCCCGGACAGGGACAGGAATGTGTTCCATATTT
>JBEHWP010000760.1:0-3396 GCA_040217665.1 Vulcanimicrobiota bacterium | reverse complement strand
ACCGTATGATGTTACAGATGCCCTGGCTATTGCCCTTACCCATATCAATATGGGGAAAAAAGAAATTTTTAAATCGTAATGCGTAATGCGTTTACTGAGGTGATCATAAATAATACATATATGCTCCCGTGACGCGTTAGCGTCACGGGAGAAAAACCTTTATTACATGCTTATGGTAAGGTCAGTAAATAATGACTTCGGGAGAAATCTATGTTAACCAGAATCAGAGGGAAAATTTTGGAATTCGTTGAAAACGGTGTGATTGTTGATGTAAACGGCCTGGGCTTTGAAGTCCTTGTGCCGTCATCCATATTGAAAACACTGGAAAACAGGCCGAAAGACGAAGATATTACCCTTGTAATTTATTTTTATCTTCAGCTTACCCCGTCGAGAGGAACACCTGTAATGATAGGGTTTAACAGTGAAACGGAAAGAGAATTTTTTGAACATTTCATATCCATTACAAGTATTGGACCCAAAACTGCCGTTAAGTCACTTATTTATCCTTTCTCGAGAATTGCCAGAGCAATAGATTGTGCCGATGAAACCTTTCTTAAAACCATGCCCGGCATAGGCCCAAGAAAGGTTAAAGAAATAATTGCAAAACTTCAGGGCAAATTATCCAGATTTATTGTTCCGGAAGAAGGTGAAATTGCTGAGTCAGACAGAAAACCTGTATTTATTCCTGTTGATATAAAAGATGAAGCCCTTGAAGTCTTACTTCAACTTCAATATAATAAAACAGATGCTTTAAAGAAGATAGAAAAAGCACTTTTACATAAGCCTGACATAAAAACATCAGAAGAGCTTATAAATTTGATCTGGAAGGAAGGAATTTAATAGTGAAGAGTGAAAGGTGAATAGTGAGTAGAGTTTATAGTTTAGGGTTTATGGTTTATTACTCTCAACGATAAACGTTCAACTCGTTATATAACCCATCACCCATCACCCATTACCCATCACGTTCATGAGAGAAAGAATAGTAACAGCACAGCAAATTGAAGAAGATAAAGACAATGATTCTATAAGGCCGGCTACTATAGGTGAATACATAGGTCAGGAAAGGGTTGTGGAAAATCTCAGGATTTCCATAAAGGCTGCTCTTATGAGGCAGGAACCTCTTGACCATGTTCTTTTCTACGGTCCTCCGGGACTCGGGAAAACTACCCTTGCAAAGATTATAGCCGGTGAAATGGGCGGTAAAATTATATCATCATCGGGGCCTGCTCTTGAGAAAGCCCATGATCTTGTGGGCATACTCACCAATTTAAATCAGGGAGATATACTGTTTATAGATGAAATACACAGACTGAACAGGGTTGTAGAAGAATTTCTCTATCCTGCAATGGAAGATTTTCAGATTGATTTTGTTATTGATAAAGGCCCCTATGCAAAAACAATAAAACTGGATTTAAAGAGATTTACTCTTGTAGGGGCCACTACGAGAAAAGGTCTTATTACTGCTCCTCTGAGAGACAGATTCGGCATACTTCATCATCTTGATTTTTATACTGTGGAGGAATTGGAAAAAATAGTTTTTCGTGCCTCAAAAATATTAAATGTTCACATAGATGACGGAGGGGCAGGGGAGATTGCCAGACGTTCCAGAGGAACACCGAGAATAGCAAACCGCCTTCTCCATCGTGTAAGAGATTATGCACAGGTAAAAGGAGGAGGTAAAATTACGAAAGACATAGCAGACGAATCTCTGAGATTGCAGGGTGTTGATAAGATGGGCCTCGATATTCTGGACAGGGCTTTTCTTGAAGTTATAATAGATGTATATAACGGCGGGCCTGTCGGTATTGAAGCAATAGCAGCTACATTGAATGAAGAGAAAGATACTCTCGAAGATACTGTTGAGCCGTTTTTACTTAAAATTGGATTTCTCCTGAGAACTCCTTCAGGAAGAAGAGCAAGTAATAGCGCCTATGAACATCTTGGAAGAACTCCCAGGGTTATAACGGAACAGGGCTTGCTTTTTTTACCTGCCGATAAATAAGGACAGGGATTTCTGGGATTTCTGGAAAAGAGAGGATTATGGATTTTTCGGAAGAGCCTGGCAGTGGAAAGCTATGGGGCGACTTTTCGGATAGGCTCTTGGTACCGCTCCAGATAAGTTCGTATCCATTTCTAAAACCTGTCCGTGGCAGGACTCTTCCGGAAAAGATATGATCCTGTTATGTGGTAAACTGGTTTTACAGACTGTTAATATTTTTCATCTATATCATTTATAACTCTCTTTTAATACGGCATATCTTTTCCTCCAGAGCCCGGCCAGGGACAGGAGCGTGTTCCATATTTTTTTGTACCAATTTGCCTGTTGCGGCTCTTAGGACTGAAAGAAAAATAACTCCGGCAAATTGTTAGAATAATCAGTATTCTCGTGTCACGCGTCATGAGTTAGAGGGGAAGGATTTTTATAAATATTTCCGTAAAAAATCCCTTAAAATGTATTTTTCTTGCAGGATTTATTCTGGCTTTATCCGGCTCATTATTCAGCTTTCTTTTTACCTTCCGTGATTACAGTATCGAAGAGGTTTGCTATAAAACCCCTTCCGGGTATCATGTTTATGCTGTTCTATATCTTCCGAAAATAGCGAAACCTCCTGTTGTAATTACATGCCACGGTGTAGTTTCTACTCAGAAAATGATGCACACCTTCAGTGTGGAAATGTGCAGAGCCGGTTATGCTGTTCTTGTACCTTCATTAAAACGGCCTGTATCAAAATTGATTGGAAATATAGATTTTTCAGAATATATAACGGCAGGTATAGAGTACCTTAAAAACAGACACGATGTAGATACGTCTAAAATTGCCCTTATGGGCCATTCCTGGGGAGGCGATGTAGCATATACTGCATCTACAGATGCTCCTGACGTTAAAACTGTTATAAGTTACGGTATGTCCATTTATACACTTCCCTCTGTAAAACCGTCTATATTGCTTGCGTGCGGATGTTATGATCTTCTTCATCCACCTGAAGAAATGCTTCGTGCCCTGAGAGAGTCTTCAGGATATAAAGAGCAGAAAACAGGGGAAATAGCCGGAAATATCGAGGAAAATACAGGGAGAAAACTTGTAATATCTCCTCTTACAGATCATTCCAGCGAAATAATAGATCCTCTGTTAATTAAAGAAACAGTTAACTGGGTGAACCTGATTTTCGGTAGAACAAATGTAAAATCCTTACCTGTGAAGGATCATTACAGACTTATTGCATCCAATATAAGAAATCTTGGTCTGTTCCTCTGTTTTTTTTATATCTCTTATCTGATTTCGAGTCTCTTTATAAAATCTAAATATATTAACATATTTCCGCCTCTATTTTCTGCTTCATGCTTTATTATAACAGCCATACTTAAATCTTTATCTTCCCTGTCATTTTTTATTTC
>JBEHWP010000759.1:0-3410 GCA_040217665.1 Vulcanimicrobiota bacterium | reverse complement strand
TTTTTTTGTTTTTTTCATGTAATTTATCTGTTTTTCCCTGTCTTTTTTTACTATAAGTCTATTCTCAAGAGCTTCTATCTTGCCATGATTTATGATAGTATCTGCGGTTATCTCTCCGTTTACCAGATATTTGTAACTTCCGGTGAAATTAATTTCCGATAATAATTCTATGAATGAAAGAGTATCAGATGTAGAATTAAGGGTTTCATTCTTCAGGTGTTTCAGAATAAATGTTAAACCTCTGTTGAAAAATTCTTTTTCATTACAGAGATGCATAACCTTAATGGCATAACATGTAGCTTCCAGATTACCTCCCCAGAAATCATCTCCTTTCCAGTAATAACTGTCTCCGTCTTTCAGGGCAAGGAGTTTAATAATTTCTGCCATCTGTCCTTTAATGGACTGAGGGCCATAGAGATAATTTAATATAGGAGTCTCTATTTTACCTGGCATGGGCATAAATCTGTTATTTATACCGGTAAGAGAATATTTTCTTACACCTTTATTTAAAAGAACTTCTGTGCAATCTTGTATTAATCTGTGGGCCCGGGGAAAAGGAATGGTCAGAAAATGTTTCATATTACTCATTATCTTTATGGAAACATCTATTGAAGGCTTACTTTCTTCCCATAATGAGAAGAGTCCGTCACAGAGAAATATATTCAGCAGTGTAAGGCCGGAATTTATTTTATTTTCCAGCTCTTTTAAATCGCCGGTTATGTCATTATGTGACAGGAGTTTATATTTTATGGCCATTGCAGCAAGTTTGCTGCTCAATATTTCCGACGATTCCAGTGGAAAATTCTGGATATTTTCTATAGAGCTGGCCAGTAATTGATATCCTGGATATATTGTGATATTCTCTCCTTCAATTACTTCTCCTTTTCCAAGTAAAGTTATCTCTGAACAGGTAATGTTTTCTATAGATCCCGGTGAAATTCTGTGTGTAATCTTCCAGTGTCTGTTGCCTGATGAGAGTTCTCCTGTTATCTCTCCTGTATGGGACACTTCGAAGTCTGTAGAACCTGTACCGGAAACTGTACCTTCAAAATAATCACTGGCTGTACTTATAAGGAGATTTGCATTTTCAGGAGAAGAAAAGTAAATTTTACCTGTAATCCTATCGTCCCTGTTCATCATTCTGGGAAGGTCAAATTCTATAAATATATTCTCTTCAATAATCAATGTTCTGTGTAATATCTTATAATCGGTAGCCTTTAAGATATAAGAATAAATATGACATAAACCGGGTTTGTCCGGCATTTTTATTACTTTTTTCGCTGTTCTTTCAAGAATAAATAATTCTGAATATATAATGTTTCCTTCCATGTCTTTAATAAGAGGTTCTACATGATATTTATCCATGTTATCTTCTTTACCTGATTCTTCTGGTTCAGGCTCTATATTTTTCTTAATATTATAATAGAGATCATGTGTAATCTTTCTTAACATCTGGGAATCCTGAATTTCTAAGTCTGTTACTATAAGCAGACATCTGGAAATTCCTTCTGTTTCAATTATTACTTCCACTTCTTCTCCCGGTGTTGCTTTCTGTTTAACATCCATAGAGGGGGATATTTTTATCGGATTTATAATTATCCCGACACTTTCCCATGGCTGATCTTTCCATGTCCCTGCATGTACAAGACAATAAGGTAAATAAGTTTGAAATTCTAAAAGAGAATTTTTTGATATGTTATTAAAATCATATATGTTGCTTTCCCCGTCAACAGGATTGATTACTGCAATTTGCATGGTATTCAGATCATCAAGAACTTTTATCCTTCCTGTTTCCTCTTCCAGTTCCTGGAATTCTATAATATTTCCTGTACCGGTGAGCTTTTTATAGAATATTCCTCTATCTGTTCTGCCCGGTAATTCCGCCAGAGCAATTTCAAAGTGATTTCCGATATTTATATGTTTTTCTTCTCTCTCAGCAGGAATAAACAGTTGAAAAGTTCCCTCTCCTTCTGCTTTTAAAATAAATGGCCCTGTATTATTACCTGTGTTAAATTTAAAGTTAAATCTTCCTTCTTCTATATCAGGTCTTAAAGATGCTATGAGACTATTATCACATAACAGAAGTACTTTTAATAATCCGTTGAATGGCAATCCATCTTTTGATACATATAAATCTACAGTAAAGGAATTACCTTCTTCTGTATCTGTATCCACTCTGTAATAGTTAATGTTTATATCCAGTGACGGAGGAAGGCTTTCATAAATATGTAAAAATATTTCGTCCAGAACGGTATCTGCTTCTATTATTTTGAGAATATACTCTCCCTCTTTACATGGAGGCAGAACTTTACAGGATATGCCTTCTTCATCCAGTTCCATTATATCTTCATAAAATATTTCTTTTTTATCTCTGCCCTGTAAGATAATTTTAAGTTTTTCCCCCTTCAAACCCGGACTGAAGGAAAACAATTTAATATCCTCACAGGACATATATATTTTTTTTTCAGGAATTATGAAAAATTGCTTTAAAGGTATAATATTACTCTCTTCCAGATGTAATAATGAAGTCTTTATAGAATAATGATATCTGGATATTATGGCAGGGCCGGTAATCACCTGTTCGGTATATTCTTCTTCTTTACGTGTTTTTTTCAGTATCCTTACAGGATTTTCATCTGACCCGTGAATAAAAATAAACTTACTTGAACAGACAATTTCCGGTAATGATTCTATTTTTTCTTCCAGTTCAGTGGTAAATGCAGGTTCTTCCACCATTTCGATTAGAGACAGACCGCATCTGCCGCAGAATCTCGACATATAAGGATTTTCTCTCTGACATTTCGGACAGATTTTTTTCTGTTTTTTTGCTTTCTCACCGGGTGGTATACAGGCATGCAGATCTTCTGCAAGTTCTTCCACAGTTTGATACCGATTCTCTTTATTTAATTCCATGGCTTTTAATATTATATTATCCAGTTGCTTCGGAATTTTACTGTTAAAATTGCTTGGAACCGGTATTGGAATTTCATTAATGGCTCTTTCTATTGCATCTACGGGGAAATTACCTGTATAAATGTAATACATTGTAGCTCCCAGTGAAAAAATATCACTTCTTGTATCTGTTGTTTTCCCTCCGTACTGTTCAGGAGAGGAGAAATAAGGAGATGCTGCTTTTGCGTAGTTTCTGGTATGTCTGTTTACATCAAACAATTTTGATATGCCGAAATCTATTAATTTTATTTCTCCGGTATCTGATAGCATGACATTTTCCGGTTTTAAATCTCTGAAAATTACTGCATGAGGTTGCTGTTTATGCAGATATTCCAGAACATTACATACCTTTATGACCCATCGTGTTACCTCTTCGACAGGGAATGGTTCTGAAGATAATTTTATCAGATCGAATAGATCTTTACCTTTTATATATTCCATTACAATATAATATTTTT
>JBEHWP010000758.1:0-3413 GCA_040217665.1 Vulcanimicrobiota bacterium | reverse complement strand
GGTTATGGGTTACTAAACCCTCAGCTTTAAACCTTTTTAAACCCTTAACAATTTCCTCGCTCCTTCCAGTACTTTATCTACAGATATTTCTCTTTTACAATCAAAATTTCCTTTACATTTATTTTTCCCTTCACAGGTCTGACAATCATCGGGTGTGCCTGATTCTACTATGACATGAGGAACTCCGTAAGGCCCCCACAGTCTGGCATAGGCACTTTTAGGCCCGAAGAGGGCAACAGATGGAATACCAAGAGCTGCTGACATATGGAGAGGCCCTGTATCATGGGTGATTACCAGATCCGATTTTGATATGAGAGCACATAGTTCTCCCATATCTGTTCTTCCGACCCAGTTGAATACTGCCGGCTTAAAAGTATCTATTAATATCCCGGTCATGTCATATTCGTCCTTTATGCCCGTAATTATCAGATAAGCCTTCAATTCCTTTATAAGAACTTTGCCGAGTTTTAAATAAAATTCTACGGGAAAATGCCTGAGAGGAGGTATAAATCCCGGGTGTATGATTATCAAAGGTTTTGCCCCGAAAGAACCTTCATGTTTCATTTCTCTTGTTATTTTTTCTTCTGCTGAAAAAGGGAAATAAAGTTCCAGCTTTTTCTTCATTTCCGTATTATATCCCAGAACCCTCCAGTATTCCAGTAAATATTCTATCCTGTGGCTTCTGTCTGTCCAGCCGTTCAAATCACTTTTAAATCTGTAATTCAAGAGATAATCATGAAGAAAACCTGTTACAGGGCCGACGCGAACCTTTATATCCGAAAGACAGGAAGCAATAACATCTTCCGTACGGCTACATATATGAATTGATAAATCAAAATTACCTTTTCCCAGCATGTTCCATATATGTAATATCCTCTTTAATGTTCCTTTTTTATTATCTAAAAGAATTTCATCTATACATGGATTACCATAAAGTATTTTACCCCCGTAGGAAGTTGTCAATACTGCAAGATAGGAGTCAGGACATGATGTTTTTATAGCTCTGAATAAAGGTGTTGCCAGTATTAAATCTCCGACTCCCATTCCTTTTGAGATGGCTATAACTATTCTTTTCGGTTTAAATTTTTCAGGTAACGGTTTCATATAATCGTGACGCGTGATGCGTAATGCGTGTTTCGTGATGCGTAATGCGTAATGCGTAATGGGCGTTTATTTAAACGCCCCTGCCGGTCAACAGGTTACTCTTCACCCATCACCCATCACCCTTCACAACTCACTTGTTATGGTATACAAAATTCTCTGTCATATCTCTGTACATTCCGAGTATTTCTCTATCACTTATTTTCTGTTCTTCTTTTTCTTTCATTCTCCTTTTCCAGGCTTCAGGAAATTTTTCACAGGCTTTTAAAAAGGATGTAAGAAAAAAGAATTTTCCCTGAAAAAAAGCCTCAATAATTTTAGCCGGAATAAAAAGAATATGTTCTGCCATAAGAAAAGGATCCAGAATATTTTTCCATAGAAAGAGAAAACGATTCCTCTCATGAATAATATCTATGTCTCTTTCAGAATAAATACGGGAAATAGTTCCTCTGTGGAGATGATATACACAGCTGTTCGGTTCATAAAGAACCTTCCACCCTCTCTTCCAAGCCCTGTAACAGAGGTCGAAATCTTCCCAGTAAAAAGGGGTGTAGAGGTCATCGAAACCATGTAATTCTACAAATTTATTCTTCTTAAAAGCTATTGCTGCTCCGCAGGCAAATGGTATGGCACATACAGGAGGATTTTCAATAATCATGTCCTGCCTGATACCTGAATGATAAAAGAGACCGAAACTGTAAAAGCTTTTATGAAGGCTTTCATTAATATAATGTTTATTATCTCTGCTTTTGAGTATTTTCGGACTTACTGCAAAAACCGTATCATCTTCAAGATTTTTTAGAAGAGGATCCAGAAATCCAGGCGACACTCTTACATCAGTATTCAGGCACATAACATTATCGTATTTTGCTTCATAGACTCCTCTGTTACAGTTTTCAGAAAACCCCAGTATTCTGTCTGAAGTAAGAATTTTTACGTCAGGAAATTTCTCCCTCAACATAGATATGCTGGAGTCTGTGCTGAAATCATCTGTTACGATAATTTCTTTAGATTCTATATGTTTTAACTCTGAAAGCAGAAAGGGGAGATTTTCTTTTAAAAGAAGTTCACCGTTTCTGTTTGGTATTATAAAACTTATCATTTGAAACGTGACCCGTGACGCGTGACGCGTGGTTGCCCCGGATTTCTCTGTTGAAATTTTATTCCTCTTCAATTCTATGGTTTATATTGTAATCCTTTTGATTAACTGACATAAAATTTTTTATTGACAACACCAATCACCTGTCCTATACTTTAATTTTAGATATTTATTCTGTTACGCATTACGCATTACGCATCACGCATCACGCGTCATGCGTCACGCGTTACGCGTCACGAAAAAGAAGGGAACTTTTATGGAAAATAAACTTCAGAAACTCAGAGATGCTATTGAACTAAAAAGTGGAAAATCCTTACCTGTAATACCGCAGATTACCTATACAACACACCAGCTTACAGGTATTACTATGTTAGAAGCTCTGGAAGATCCTGAAAAAATGGCTAAAGCCCTTATAGCAGGCTTTGAAGAAATAGGTTATGACGGTATATACAGCGGATGGGAATCTTCATTTAATATCATGGCTGAGGCCATGGGATGTAAAATGAAATATCCTGAAGATGATGTGCCCAGTGTGGCCGAAGGTATTGTGAAAAAAGAAGAAGATCTTGAAAAAGTAAACATTCCTGATCCTTATACAAGTAAAAGGCTTTTACTTCATCTGGAGACTCTGAAACGTATAAGAAAACATGTCGGCTCTGATGTGCCTCTGTTGAATTATATCCCGGGCCCTCTGACTCTTGCAGGACTTTTAATGGGTACAGACAGGCTTATGATGAATATTATAAAAAAACCGGATTTTGTTCACAGAACATGTGAAATTACTCTGAAGGCCGCTAAAGCCTATGTACAGGCAAAGATTGACTGCGGCGGAGATGTAATGGTAGTGGCAGACCCCACTGCTTCCTGCAGCCTTATTTCTCCTAAAATGTTTGATACATTCGCTTTTCCTTATTTAAAGGATATATTTTCTTTTATCTCTGAAAAAGGTTCTGTGCCGTCTCTCCATATATGCGGCAATACTGCTCCTGTACTGGAAAGACTTGCAGATACAGGGGCGAAAATAATAGAAATCGATCATGTAGTAAATCTTAAAGATGCAAAATCCAGAATTGGCAATAGAGTATGTCTTCAGGGAAATGTGGATCCCAGTAAAGTCATGCTTTTAGGAACATCTGATGAAGTATATGAAATCTCCAGAAAATGTGTTGAAGACGGCGGACCGGGAGGTTTTATATTGAGTACCGGCTGCGAA
>JBEHWP010000757.1:0-3415 GCA_040217665.1 Vulcanimicrobiota bacterium | reverse complement strand
TCACCATGAGAGGCAATAGCAGTAATTCCAAGCTCCTTTGCAACCTTTTCACAGAACCAGAACAGCCCTTCCTTCTCAGTAAAGAAAATAAACCGGGGATTCTTCCTGCCAATTATCCTGAAAGCTTCCCTGGGATCTTGAAACTCAAATTATATTCCTGGAAACTTTACCATTGATTCAAAAGGGTATATCTATATAGCATATAATACACTTTATATTAGAAAGAGTTGCATACAAAAATTTGATTCTAACGGTAATTTTATTGAAAGATGGGAAAGTGAAAACGATAAATCATGGCAATATAACTATATAACAGATATATGTACAGATTCATACGATAATATCTATATAGTTGATGCTGGATTGAGTGTCTCTGATACGCACAGAGTTCTGAAATTTGACAATAAGGGGCAGTTTTTATATGTGTTAAGTAAAAAAGAAAAAAGATCTTTTTCTGACTCCAGTCGGATAGCTATTGATATAAAAGGAAATATATTTATTACTGATGGTTACTTTGTTCAAAAATTTGATTCTGAAGGTAACTTTATAACCAGATGGAAGGGTTTGAAAGGCCATGCTTCTGCTATAGCTTTAGATTCAAAGGGAAATGTTTATTTAGAAAGCTCTATTAATTATTCTCCAAATACAAATACAGGTGGTGCACCTTACAATTTAATTAATGAAGATCCTTTTAAAAATAAGATCTGGTATTCCTATGTCAGCAAGTTTGCTTCTTCCGGTAAAATTTTACATAAGAATTTATATCGAAAAAAGACTAGTAGATATCCTGGGATTGAAGAAATAGCTTTAGATTCTCACGACAACTTTTTTATAGCAGGATATGATAAGAACAATATTGTAATTGTTATATGTGATAATAAAGGAAATTTTATAGAACAACTTGCTTCTAAAGGTTGTGAGAAAGGGCAAGTTTACATGCCTCAACAAGACATTATCTTAGATAGAAAAGATAATGCGTATATATTAGATAGGGAAAAACATTGTGTTCAAAAATTTTCACCAAACTATTGAGGAGGTTCACCAGAAAAATACCATTCCAAAACACCCCACTCAGAGCCGTTTTAGACCGGTTTTAAGGCGAAAAAGAGGCGTTCAGATATAGAAAACAGGGTATTTCGGGGGAAACAGGTTAAATGTTCCTCTGGATTTTCATGAAATCCTTGTCAAATAACAGTTTATTCTACTTTTTTATTTCCCGAAAAATGGGAAATAAAATTATAATAAAAACTCTTATTTATTCGGATTCTTTTGACTTTTGTAAGAAACATTTTCCCCATTCCCCCTGAAATACCCGTTATCCGGTGTCGTATTTATCGCCGGCACCACTGAGATTAATTTTTAATCTTTATGGCAATATCTTCAAGTTTTAAAGATTCTACAAAATCTGCAGGATCAAAATCATCTTCTTCTCTGCATTCTGCTCTAAAATCTTTCTTCGCCATGATATCAGCTTTACTGTCAATCATCTGTTTCATATACTCCGCTCCTGTTTAAATATAAAAATTATGGCTTGAATAGCCGATTCTTTCATTGGTTCTCGGTAAGATTTTCCTTTAATATCCTTAAAACTTCCGCTATTACATCTTCTACGGAACATGTAATATTTTTATTTATCTCTCTTATCTTGATTTCCACTATGTTTTCTTTTATTGCTTTATGCCCCACGGTAACCCTTAAAGGTATGCCAAGAAGATCCGCATCTTTGAATTTAAACCCTGCCCTGGCATCTCTATCGTCAATCAGAACTTCTATACCTTCTTTTTTTAAACTATCATAGATATTAAAAGCTATTGCGCTCTGTTTTTCATCGGAAGGGTCAAGAAGTAATATGACGGATTTAAAGGGAGACACTTCATAAGGCCATATAATCCCGTTTTCATCATGATGGTTTTCTACTATAGCTGCAATGGTCCTGCTTATAGAAAGAGAATAAACTCCCATCATAATCTGTTCTTCTTCACTTTTTTCATTGAAAAATGTGGCTTTTATCGGCTCTGTGTATTTGTTCCCTGCCATGATCGCCCTTCCGAGTTCAAAGGCATTTCTTATTTCCAGAGGTTTTTTACAGGTTTTACACCTGTCTTCTGCAGATGCCATTCTGAGATCCCCGTATTCTGATACCATGAAATCTCTTTTTGATACAACATGTCTGTAATGATAATTACATTTATTTGCTCCCACTATAAGTGATTTCATCTGCTTTACTTCAAAATCTGCCAGGATTTTTATATTTCCGAGTCCCACCGGCCCCGCAAATCCTACAGGAGCACCTGTAACTTTCTCTACCAGTTTATCATCTGCCATTTCCAGTTTCCTGGCATGAAGTAATTTTTTTAATTTATGAGGGTTAAGTTCTCTGTCTCCTCTTACAAGTACAGCTACCGGTTTGCCGTCTGCTTTATATATGAGAGTCTTTGCAAAAGCTGTTGCTTTCTCTCCAAGAAAAGCCGTTACTTCTCCAATGGTTTTTTTATCAGGCGTAAATACTTCTTCTATGGGAGAATTTGATTGTTCCGCCGGTATTTCATCAATAAAAAATTCTGCTTTTTCAGATGTGGATATATGACCGCATTCAGAGCACATATATAAAATTTCATCGCCCAGAGCGTTGAAGATTAAAAACCTGGTTGATTCAAAGAAATCTTCAGTGTATGACGAAAGAACTGTTACATGAAGGCCGCATCTTTTTAAAATATTCAGATAAATAGTACAGATTTTTTCATAACCATGTTTTAGATCTTCCAGGGATGTATGAAAACTGTATATTTTATTTGTAAGACCTTCTTTCGATTTCAGGAGCCCTCCTTTTGCCTTATTATCATCCTTTAAAGAAGGAACTGTATGATAAAAAAAGAGGGGCATTTCTCTGTAAGAACGGACTTCTTTTTTTATGATATCCGTAACGATTTCCTCAAAACATGTGCCTATAGAAAGATCTCTTCCGCTTCTGTCTTTAAAATAGAAGGCATGTTCATCTGCAGAAATTTCAGGGTATAAATCATTCGGATTAAGTAAAGGAAGGATAATTTCCTGAATTGATGTTTTTTGAAGTTCTTCTCTTATTATTTGTTCAATCTTTCTCAATACAAGAGTTCCCGCAGGGAGAAGTGTATAAATTCCTCCCGCTGTTTTTCTTATAAAACTTCCTCTTAACAGTAGTTTATTACTGATAGTATTTGCATCGGCAGGAGCTTCTTTCAGTGTTCTGATGAATAACTGCGATAATTTCATAAATCATTCCCTTTCAATAATTTGACCGGGATTTATAGGATTTATTGGATTACCGGGATGATAAATAGAATTGCTTTACTTGAAATTTCTAATCCCGGTAATTCTTTAATCCCGAAAAGCCCGGTTAAAAATAAGATTTTAGATGAAATTTATGTAGAAGCAG
>JBEHWP010000756.1:0-3416 GCA_040217665.1 Vulcanimicrobiota bacterium | reverse complement strand
CAGTTTTCACCCCTCATTAATTAAATATATAAATAATTATATCAAATTATTATTTATAAAAATATATTTTTATGATAAAATGCATGAGATTAAAAATTTATATTAAGAGGAGAAATATTATGTATGGAAAAATAAAAATATTCATTGCAATCATAGTCTCTATAACAGTCATAGCTACTGCAGTCATAGCAGCTCAGAAAAATCTGAAACTTTTTATGAACGGGAAAGTTGCTTCATCTGACGTAAGAATTATAGACGGATGTGCCTATGTTCCACTTAAAGATTTAGCTTCTGCATTTAACATGGTAATTACTGAAAAATCCGAAGGTTATGAATTATCTGTTCCAGGAGGAACGTACCAGGTTGACGGGGTAAAACAGGGAAAAATAGGAGATGAACTGTTCACAGGAAAATGGAAATTTCAGGTTCTGAGTGTGGAACAGATAGAAGGAGAATATAAAGAAAAATACTACCAATCAGGGAGAACAATTAAACCACAGGGCACAAATGATGTACTGTTACTCGTCCATTGCAGGATAAAAAATGGATTAAAGAAGGCACAGACACCTGTTCTTACAGAACGAATTCCGGGCAACACCGCTCTTGCCGATGAAAACGGCCAGTCCTACCCTCCTGTTGACTATGATGCGAGACAGGAATCTGATAAAACCCAGAGTTATGCAGCAGCATCATTACTTCCCGGAGCATCTATGGATTTCACTCTCGTTTTCAGCATCCCGAAAGAAACAAAAGCAAAAGCTCTTGTATTTTCTCTTTTAACTTATCCTGGTGATGTAGGGAAAAAAGAAACTGTAGACGTAAGAATCAATTTTTCTAAAGAATAAGTAATAAAAAATACTGTATTATTTATGAGGTTATGGTAAAATATTGGAAATTTTTATCAGTACAATACTCTTTATTATCAGAAAGGGTGTAAGTAAAGGATGCAAAAAATTGACAGAGAATATGTAGGCATATGGCATATTTATAGAACAGATATATGGAGTGATGAAGATGCATCCATGAAAACCTTTATAAAAGTTAACGAAGATGGCGCCGGATCGTTTCAAATAGGTCTTGTTTCCGGGGAAATTGATGGGACAGCAACCTATTATCCGGAAGGAAAAAGATTTGAATTCAGCTGGCTTGGAAGAGATAAAACAAGTCAGGCATGCGGATGGGGATGGTTTAAAAAGAAAAATTTTGATACAGTAGACGGTTATATAAAGATTCATCTCGGAGATGAAATGAAATTTGCTGCAAAGAGACTGAGAAGCAAATCAGGATTTTGAGAAAATTTCGAAGAGTATAAGATTTTCTATGTAAATTTAACATGAAATAAGGCTTCGGCGGTTTTTTCGAGTCAATTACCTCAAGAATATTTTAACAACTTTCATTAAATCTTATCAGTAACCAGCTCTTCCGGTCACTGATAACCGGTCACTGTATCACTGTTCAAACAGCACAGTAGACATATACCTTTCTCCTGCATCAGGCAGTATTACGACAATGGTTTTACCTTCAAATTCATCCAGCCCTGCAAGTTTTATCGCTGCTGCAGTTGCTGCTCCACAGGAAATTCCGCATAGGATTCCTTCTTCTTTTGCAAGTCTTCTTGCAAATTCCACTGCATCTCCATCGTGAACAGTTTCTACCATGTCAACCAGTGACAGTTCAAGTGTATCAGGGATAAATCCCGCACCTATACCCTGTATTTTATGAGATGACGGTTTTAATTCATGACCTGCAAGTTTCTGCGTTATTACAGGACTTGCTGCCGGTTCAACTGCAACAGAGAGAATATTTTTACCCATTTTATGCTTGATATATCTGGATATTCCACTGATAGTTCCGCCTGTACCGACACCTGACACGAGAACATCTATCTGTCCATCTGTATCGTTCCATATCTCAGGACCTGTAGTTTTCTCATGTATTGCAGGATTGGCAGGGTTTTTAAACTGCTGTGGTAAATAATATCTTTCGGGAGCATCTGATGCCATCTTTTCTGCTATTCTGATTGCGCCCTTCATTCCTTCCGCCCCCGGAGTAAGTATCAGATTTGCACCGAACATTGAAAGCACCTTTCGTCTTTCTATACTCATAGTTTCAGGCATGGTAAGAGTGAGTTTATAGCCGCGGGAAGCACATACATAAGCTAGAGCTATGCCGGTATTTCCGCTTGTAGGCTCAATAACCTCCACTTCCGGTTTAAGTAAACCTTTTTCTTCCGCATCCCATATCATTGATGCCCCTATACGGCACTTTACGGAATAGGCAGGATTTCTCCCTTCAATCTTTGCAAGAACCGTAGCTTTACATCCTTTTGTTATTCTGTTGAGCCTCACAAGAGGTGTTTTACCTATGGAATATGAATTATCACTGTATATATTCATATGTACACATCCTTTCTTGAAATACTCAGGTTAAATAATTTAATAAAGATATTAAAATATATTATTAATTTTAACAAAAGTTATCAAATTACTTTATTAGATTGCCGACATGATGGGTTCAATCTAACTGGATGTAACCCTACACCCTCTATTCCCTCTTCTAATGAAAATTCGGGAATTACTTTTCTCATACAATTGTATGAACCATTACAATCTGCATTGATTAAAACACCGTCTTTTGTCCTGTATAAACCACGACAAATCCTTCTACCGGAAAAAGTATATTTATCTCTATTCTCAGGTTTATACTCAGGAATATCATCAGAGTCAAGAAAACTTGCTTTAGAAGTATAGCTCTCATTAACTATTTTAACATTGATAACACATTCTTCTGATTTATACTTTATCTGGTCTATCAATTTCTTAAATGGTATGGAAACAAATTTCTGATTGTTCACTTTACCTGTAGCAACCTTCTGTTTCCAGCCGGGATTATTACCTATTATTATTGTATCTATAGAGTGTTCTTTACAGTAATCAATTATAAAACTGCTGGATTTATGAAGATAATCTTCTATTTTTCTGTTTCTTTTCTCTGTCAGAGATTTTATTCTCCTGCTCGTACCTCTGTCTCCTACAAAAGACATAAGTCTCCCTTTTTCCCTGTTATAATATTGATTTATGGACTTTATAATCTTACCCTCTATAACAATCGGTTTTAAACCGATGTTATTTACTATGGTTGCAAGATTGTTGACCCCCAGGTCAATTGATATGGCTTTATTTATATCAGGGAATTCTTCTCCTATTTCTATTTCATATACTATCTCTATTATGTAACAGTTACCTTTCGGCACAATCCTTATCTGGGATAAATTATCCTTCAATGCTGTTTTTATTTTTTCAGAAGATTTAGGAAATTTTATAAAACCATCTTTTATAACACATTGCTGGTTTGTAAATATAGCTATATGTCTGCCCTGTTTCTTTTTGTATTTTGGTAATCTCGGTCTCCCGGTA
>JBEHWP010000755.1:0-3417 GCA_040217665.1 Vulcanimicrobiota bacterium | reverse complement strand
ATTCTTCCTGTGCTTTTCTTGCAAGTTCTTCTTCTTCAAGTTTTTTTGCTTCTTCTTGAGCTCTGTTGAATTCTTCCTGTGCTTTTCTTGCAAGTTCTTCTTCTTCAAGTTTTTTTGCTTCTTCTTCAGGAAGTTGTATCTTTATTTTTTCCCCTTCCTGTTCTTTAAGGGCCTCTTCTTCGGCAACCCATTTTAGCCTGAGAGACTGTTTTTTAGCTTCTTCTTCAGAAGTATTTTTATCCTTTTTCTGAAGAGCTTCTTCTTCAGCAAGCCATTTTAACCTGAGAGCCTGCTTTTTAGCTTCTTCCTCTGATTTCCCGGAACACTCTTCTTTTATTTCAATGTTTTTAATTTCTTCTTTTTCCGGTAGAGATGTATAAGGTTTTATAAATGATTTTTCTGAAGTTACTTTATATGTTTCTTCTTTTACATTCTCAGGAGAAATTTCTTCAGTTTTTTTATCTTCATGTTCTTCAGGCCTGGGGTGGCGATGTAAAGTAATTTTATTAACCGGTAACAGGGATTTTTCCGCGGAAGTTTTTTCAGACTTTAGTTCTGTTCTTACCTGTGTTTCCAGTGATGCTGCTTCTTCATCTGTTATGTCAAGTTCTATTTTTTTTCTTCTTAAATAAAGTGTTTCTTTTTCTGTAAAATCTCCATCTACAAGGGTACTTTCCAGCATGGTTCTGTACAGAAGAGTTTTTAAATTCTGTTTATTTTTCTTTATTTCAGATAAATTTTCTTTTTTCTGGTAACCGTTTTCAATTTTTTGACAGTATTTATTTTTTACTTCCCCTTCAATTTTTTCTGCCACATCATCAGGAATTGCAAGGGCTATTTTTTTTCTCTCAATCAAATTTTTTTGGACATCTGATAAATGCCCTTCTGCCCAGAATGTATCCAGAATAGATCTGAAGATCTGATAGTTTCTCTGACCATCTGCCTGCCTGGATTCTACAGATTGTTCTTTTTCTGTTTGAAGTTCTTTCTTATTTTCTTCAATTCTGAGTTTAAAACTTTTTCTGATCTCTTCCAGTGATGAAACTTTTAAGAGTTGTTTATCTTGCCCTTTCTGTTCGTTCAATTTATAAACTCTCCCTTGATTTTTATAATAATTGCACTCCTCTGCAGGGAGGAATGACAGGCCTTATGCTGTAATCCCCTTATATTGTGAGTTCTGTTACAGGCCAGGTCATTGATATACATAATTATATGTTAGTGATTTTATAAAATCAATATTTTTCCTGTAATTTTCTTTTAAAATTTATTCCCACACATCGGGCACACCTTCCAGCCTTCTTTAATTATTTGACCGCATTTGCATTTTGCAGGCACCGGGTTCTCTGCTTTATTAGACATTGTTCCTCCCTGAGGCACTTTTACTGTTGATGTGCCGGAAACTGCTGCACCTGTAACATTACTCTTTTTCATACCAAGCATTTTTTCTATTTTTTCTGCCGGTGTTTCACCTGCAGCAGGATTTGTTGCCAGAAGATATCTGGCTACCAGTTCCTTTACTATTGTATTATCAATTTTTCCCCCTTCTTCTTCATCAAGACATCTTTCTACTGCCGATATGCCGGACAGTGTTGGAAGATTAAGGGAGGGCTTAAGGTCTGTACGTTTTCTCAATATATAATAACATAGATTATATTTATTCGTTAAAATATTCTTTTCAAATTCTTCATCAAACTTCTTTTGCATATCATTTCTTTTCTGGTATAAATAATATATAATATATACTGTAAAAGGAAGTAAAACAGTGCCGAAAAGAAGTGCAAGCGATAGAATGGTACCTACAATTGCGATGATAAAATAATTGGTCATTTTAGACATTTCTTGCTGTATACTTCTGAGTTTATTAAAGAGCTGTTCGAAATTGGTAGGCATTTCGCCTATTACTTTACCGCTTGTGGCACAGACCAGATTTCTGTAAGGTATATTATCTACTTTATAATTAAAGATCCATACAGGTGCATAAACAAGAGAGACTTCTTTTTTATCTATTTTCGAATTTACACTTTTAAGTCTTCCTACAAGGGTTTTACAGTCTTCTTCTTCAAGTCTTTTTGCTTCTCTTTCACCTTTAGTCCATGCTTCTTCCGGTGACATATCGGGTATTTCCAGAGAAAAACGCTGGTTCTCGCTATCATCTATAAAAAGGGATTTTTTTTCCAGGGGAAGAGGGAATAGTTCTCCCCATTTCCCTTCACTTTCTTTTAAAGCTCCCGATGCAGATATAAAAGCATTATGTTTTCCGTAATGCTGTCCGTTTTGGGGATACCATTCTTCATAAGCCTGATTTTCAAGCATACCTGTCATCTGATTATATACCTGCCTCATTTTTTGTACTGAATTTTCTCCGTACCAGTTAGATGTTAACTCACATTCAAATGTATAACATGGGATCATAATTCCACTGGGATTAACCATGGAAACTTCTTTTCCCGTATTTTCATGAACAAACTGTCTCAATTGAGTTTCTCTCATGATATAATTTTTTGCTTTATCTTCTTCAATATTAACGGGAAGTATAAATGTTCTGTCATCCAATCCCTGAGATTGCCCGTCAATTTCTGCAAGATATTTGGAACCGCAGTACTCACATTGAAGAGTTCTCATACTTGCTGTTCTTTTAAGCTGGGCACCGCATGTTTCACATTTTAAATTTATCAGATTCAACTCTGTTTCACCTTCTATTTTTATAATTCGTGATGCGTGACACTATAATCGTGACGGGTGACCCGTAAATTTCACTTTTCACTCTTCACTTTTCCCGACTTACCTTTTATTCACGTCCATTACACATCTGAACCCTATGGCATAGCTACGGTCTTTGTCACATATAAAACGCTCGGCACATCTGAAATCCTCAGGATCAGAGTTTTCCCAGGAACCTCCTCTTAAGATTCTGTATTTCCCTGTTTTGGGCCCTTCCGGGTTTTTATAAGGGCTTGATTTGTAATAATTTTCATCATACCAGTCAGAACACCACTCTCTTACATTACCTGCCATGTCCATAATTCCGTAATCACTTGCTCCGCCCGGAAAGGAACCTGCAGGAAGTATGCCCCGTCCCTGATAAAAATTAATCATATTACTTAGCAGAACCGGTATATTCATGTTCTTGTTGTTACACATGTCGGGAGACCATTCCATACCCCAGGGATATAGATTGCCTCTTGTTCCTTTTGCTCCTTTTTCCCATTCTGCTTCTGTAGGCAATCTTTTTCCTATCCATGTTGCATATGCAGAAGCACCTTCCCAGGTAACACTGATTACAGGATAATTATCACTTCCTGATTTCGGTTTGTAAAGGCCTTCTTTAAATTCTATAAGACAATTCTGATCGTCTATTACAATCCACCACTCACTGTGACTGCCTCTGTGAGTATTTTTTTCATTTAAAAAAATACA
>JBEHWP010000754.1:0-3420 GCA_040217665.1 Vulcanimicrobiota bacterium | reverse complement strand
ATTCGGATCAACATCATTTGATGTTGTCACTTTACATATGCTACCTCTTTGTTCATAACCTGCTGCTACCAATTTTTTCCAGATTTCATCATATACTGACGTAGAAGAATAATTTATCCAGGCAAAAGGAGCTAAAATTTTTACATTATATGAATCCTTTGATCCAAAGGTAGATTTATTTTGTAAATTATTATATATTTCTTTATTAACCTGTTTTTGCGTAATATTTTGAGAATTTGAACTATCATCTACTATGAAGGGATGACTTGCTATAAATCTAATTCTGCCGTCTGTAAATTTAATCCACAGTATAGTTGGGTCTTGGTCATCTACTTTAGCCTGTGCAATACCTTGAGGTATAGGGAAATCCAGTAGTTGTCCATTCAGCCAGTTAACAGTTTTTTGTACAGCCTGCTCTATACCTAAATCTTCTACCCATCGATCTTTTTGAATCATTATTCTCATAGCTGTCTCACAATAATATGAATCTATTGGAGAACGACCAATAGGTGTTGGGCTTGGTGTTAGAGTAGGAGTCGGCGTTGGCGCAGGCGGCACTCCGAAATTAAAATCAGTCAAATTCCCGTTAAGAAAATCTATATATTTTATCTCAACATGCTTCGTCCTTTTCCCTGACTCATCAGTCCACCAGGTTGCAATAACTTCCCTGTTTGTTCCTTCAAAAACCTCCGGCAATACATAATTTCCTTCAGCATCCAGATGACAGAAAGATTTCGGCCCTATGGATTTGACATGTCCGTCTATCAAAGGACTTCCATCTGTAAATACTTTCCCTGAGATACTTACCGTCTCATGAATTATCTCCACCGGCATAGGGATATTCTGCCCGCTTACTCCGTTACTGGAAGTGCTGGCAGTAATAGTGCCGGTTTTACCCATCCCGGCAGCAGCTTCCTGTTTAGCTCTAAACACGCCATAACAAATGTTAATAATTTCCTGACCTCTGATTTTCAGATAAAATGGAGGTGTTACTGTGCCTATGAATGAATCATTAAGACTGAAGCTGAGACCTGATTCTTTTAAATTTATTGAGGCAAAAACTTTGAATATTGAAATTCCCCCTGGAAGGGCATAGACAGACCTGGAACAGGATTTTAATTCCCCACTGCCTCCCCCGGTGGAGGTAATGAGGTCTGCAAAAGAGGTTCTATTTACAGAGAAGTGTTCTCCGTCATTTAAAACTACTTCAAAAGCTGCTGTATTATCATTGGATTGAACCGGCACATCTGCCTCAAAGTATCCGTCTGAATTAACATTTATGGGGCTATCTGAATAAAGTGTAAAAAATTTAGCAGAGGAATTATATTGAACAAGTGGTTTCCACTGTGACATCTCGGAAGAAAGCTGGTTATAAATCTCTTGAATTTCAGATTTATTCCATTCAGAAGGATAATTCTGTTGTAAATAGTCTGCCATTTGAAGAATAAAAGAATCATTACCTGTAGCAGGTACATCCAGAATAATAAATTTTTCTACGCTTGATGAGGTAGCATAAACATAACCTGTAACATGTTTTAAAATCATTTCCGGTGATGGTGTTGAGGTTGGATTTGATGGATTTGAATTGTTTATTCCCGGAGATATTCCGCTATTATCTCCGCCGCAGCTTACAAAAATACTTCCAATTACTAATAAAATCAGGATAAGATAAGAGTAAAAAGTTGCTGATTTCTTCATTGAGATACCCCCCTTGTAATAACTCTATTAAATTTTTATAGAAATTCTACGTACATTTTATTTTCTCCTGCTATATTATTACTATTGCTAAGTTTTTTTTTTTTTTGCCTATTTTACTTTTTAAAATAAAAAAGAGAGAGACTTTTATTTCTATGTATCACTAATTTTTTTATTAGTGGTATAGAATATGGGAGATAGTGATGAAAATGGCTAAAATAAAGGAGTTTATGGATAGTGGGGTAGAGGGTAAACCGAAAATTTTGAAGAAATAACGGGTTATTTTTTTTTGAGTAAACAAAGTTGGAATATAGGAAAATAACAGAAACTCTACTGGAGGAGAATAGGATACTGTGGTAAAATAGTATAAGGATAACAGAAGAAAAAATTAAAGGGGTATTTAAATGGCGATTGATAGTTCAATAAATTTGAGAGACGATGTGATCTTTAAATACGTATTCGGTTATGAAAAGAACGAAAGAATACTAATAGCTCTGCTTAATGCTATACTTGGCCTGGAAGGAGAGGAAAAAATAGTAAAACTCACTTTTCTGAATACTTTTAACTTACAAGAATATATAAAAGATAAACTCTCAACTCTTGATGTAAAAGCAGAAGATAATACCGGCAGAAGAGTAAATATCGAGATGCAGGTAGAGCCAGATAAGGCATATATAAGCAGGGTAATCTATTACCATGACAAACTATATACAACCCAGTTACAGAAAGCTGAACCTTATGAAAAGCTCCATAAAACCATATCCATTTCTATATTAGATTTTATTCTTCTCAAAGAAGAAAGAGAGTTACATAATATTTACCGCTATTTAAATGTTAAATCAAAGAGAGAATTAACTGATGTTAAGGAATTGCACTTTATAGAACTTCCGAAGTTTAAAAAGGATAAGCCAAAGAAGTTGCAATCACGATTTGAGCGGTGGCTGCACGTTTTAAAGTTCGGAGAAATTTATGCAGAGGATATAGATAATCTCCCGGAGGAATTAAAGGCAGAGGAGGAGATAGTAATGGCTTTGCAAGAGATGGTAAGGGCATCCAATGATGAAACGGTAAGACAGATTCTTGAGATGAGATCAAAGGCTCGTCATGAAGAAGCTTCCAGGTTATTCCAGGCCAAACAGGCGGGGAAAGAAGAGGGGAAAAAGGAAGGGAAAGAAGAAGGCAAAGAAGAAGAAAGAATTGCTATTGTAAAGAATATGTTAATTTTGAATTTCCCTATAGAAGCAATATCTCAAGTAACTGGATTATCTGTCAGTGAAATAGAAAAAGTAAAATAACGGGATTTTTATCTCTGGAAATTTCTTGATAGTTTCAGTCAGTTATTTCTGTAAAACCCTTGATTTTACTGGTTTTTACGTGGTTTACAAAAAATGAATTTTTTATAATTTACCGGATTGCAAGAAACCCTTGCAATCACAGGGTTTGATTTTTCCAAAACGTCATTAAAGGAGCATTTAACGACATTACATAAAAGAATCGTTTATACCAAGTAAACTCTTTGTAAAAATGGACATGTAATTTTTAATAAAACCCATATAAATACTCAATTATCATAACTTTTTCATGGAAGATTTACCCTGTTTGTTTAATTATCCTTATTTTTAGGTTTATTTAAAGCTTTGTTCCTTGCTTCAATCTCATCAAGTAGAGCCTTTATCCTGTTATTATATTCGTCTCTCACCGCCTGCAGTTCATTCCTTAAAGATT
>JBEHWP010000753.1:0-3421 GCA_040217665.1 Vulcanimicrobiota bacterium | reverse complement strand
CCTTATTTAATTTTTAATACTATAGAAAAAACTAATTTTTCTTCTCCAGAGCCTGCCAGGCAGAAGCTTTTTACGGGTACCCTTTTACCTGTTACGGTAATTAGAAGCGTGACACGTAACCCGTGTTTTCACCGGATATTGGGCGAACACAGTGGTTTGCCCCTACTTTTCACGACTCATGACTCACTATTTCCCCCCTTCCAGCCTCTTTATGGCCTCTTTATATTCCTCTTCTGCCCATGACCATGGTTTGTAAGTATCATAATCTTCATAATCTTCATCGCTGTAAAAATAGCCTTCTTCTTTATATTCTGCTTTCCATTTTTCCGGCTCATTGAGGAGAGCTCTTTTTATGTCATTCAGTGCTTCCGCTGCACCTATATCAGCAAGGGCCTGGGCTGCTGAAATACGGATATAGGATTCTTTCCCTGACAGGAGTTTTATGAATTCTTTACAGGCTTTTTGCCTTACATATGCTTTATCATCAAACTGTGTAAGAATTCCCATGGCATTCACTTTTATATAATCTATATCGTCAGATGCACAGTCTGCAATCAGTCCCGCTTCTTTATCGGTAAATCCCTTCCTTTTTAATTTATTTATCAAATCTTTTCTTCTGAAGCCTTTATCCTTTAAATCTTCCAGTTTTTTCAACTTTTTTTCATCGACCTTACCGCATTGATCCATTATTATCATGATATCCATGTTACTGAAAGATAAATTTTTAAGTTCTTTTCGGAAATCATTATTGACAAATTTTCTATTTTTTAAAGATTCCAGATATTTTATTTTTTCCTGTTCAGGAAGCTCATTTTTTAATTTATCCAGGGTTTTATCATCAATCGTAAACCATCCTATTGCTGAAGGCAGCCTCTGGACTGTATATGTATTGAGTTCAATAAAAGGCGGATCTACGAGGCCGTCTTCTATAAGAACGTCAATCCCTGTATGTCCTGTTTTTAACAGAGCTTTTATATTATTATTTGATTCTCCGGCAAATAACATAGTGGTAAAATTCTTATCTTTAGGATTCTGACTCAGAATTTCTTTCGCAAGTTTCTGTACTTTAGGTTTCTCCGAAGACATATGAACGACCATATATATGACAAGTGCGATCAGGAGCACTGCCGGTATGAATAAAAGGAATTTTAACCGGTTGTATAAATTTTTTTCTGTTCTCGTTTCTGTTAAATATTGATCACTGTCAGGAACAAACTCTTCTTTATGTTCAATGTCAATCTTCGGTTCTATAAAGACAGTTTCCGGCGCTTCTGCCGGGAAAGGTTTAGTGTCTTCAGGAAATGAATAATTCCAGTCTATTTCAAAGATTTTTACTGTGCCGTCCATGCCGGCTGAGATAATATATCTGCTGTCTGAAGAAAATTTTATATCCCTTACTTCATCTTTATGTTCCTGTAAGATTTTCAGACAGTCCCCTGTTTCTTTATTCCATAATCTTATGGTACTGTCTTTGCCGGCAGAAATTATGAAACGTCCGTCAGGAGAAAAGGCTACTTTTGTTATTCCGCTTTCATGCCCTTTGAGTATATGAATGGATTTTTCTCTTTCTTTATCCCATAGCCTTACTGTCTTATCCTGGCTGCCTGAAAGGATTGTTTTGCCGTCAGGTGATATGTCGCAGGCAGTAACCGAATAGACATGGCCCGTGAAATTTCTGATGCATTTTCCTGAATTTATATCCCAGAGCTTCAGTGTTTTATCATCACTGCCTGACAGTACAACCTTATTATCTCTTGAGATTTTAACAGCTTCTACTGCAGAAATATGTCCCTGAAAGGTTCTTATAAATTCTCCTTTTTCCATGTCATATATTTTAACACTGTTATCTGTAAGGCCTCCGCCTGTTACTATATAATTTCCTCCGTATGAAATGTCAATAGATTTAAAGTCCAGATTTTCCGTAAAAGTTTTTATACATGTTCCCCTTTCTCTGTCCCATTGTTTTATCGATTTATCATTTCCTGCCGTTAGAATCTCTCCTGAATTTTTCAGGAATTTAAGAGCAAAAATTTCCTGGCTTCCGGCAGCGATGGTTTTCCCCTTATCTATTACCTTCACCGTTCCGTTTTTATTGCCGCAGATGATTATTTTCTCTTTTTCCTCCATATCTACAGAGGTTATTCCACCGCTATGTTCTTCCGAATAACTCTTCTGAAGCCAGATACTTTTTATACCTTCTCTTACCCCTCCTGTGCCTGCTCTGTGCATACAGTTCAGAATAAGTCTGTCTTTCCCGTAACCGGCTATGTTCTGTGCTTCCCTGAACAGATTATATGCCCCCTGCCAGTCCCATTCTTTAAGATGTTTTTCCCCTTTTTCTATAAGTTCCTGGAAAATTTCTTCATCTTTAAAGGTTTCTTCTACTGTTTTGGGTTTTACTATCAGATATTCTTTTTTATAGCTGCCTGTGAAGGTTTTCTCACTTTTCAGAGGAACAGGTATGAATGTTACTGTTTTATCAAAACTGCCTGTAACTATGGAAGAACCGTTACTGGAGAATTTTATTCCTGTTACGGCAAGGCTGTGTATTGAAAGGGTTCTTGCACATGAGCTTTTATCTGTGTCCCATATTTTTATGGTTCCGTCTCCGCTACCTGATATACAGTAGAGTCCGGAAGGTGAGAAATCAACTGTCTCTATTTGAGAATTATGGCCTGTGAAAGTCATTATAGAAGATTCTTTTACTATATCCCATATTTTTACTGTTTTATCTTCACTTCCTGACAGGATATATTTTCCGTCATAACTGAAAGAGAGACTTAATACTGAGCCTTTATGGCCTGATATGGTTTTATATAACTGTCCTGTCCTGTTCCATAATTTAATTGTTCCGTTCTGATTTCCTGTTGCTATATATGTACCGTCAGGAGAAAACCCTGTACAGAATATAATGCCTCCTTCGTTATTTATGTTTTTTATACACACCCCTGTCTCTGCTTCCCATATGCCAAGTATGCCGTCATTACCGGCAGAAGCTATTAATTTCCCGTCAGAAGAAATATCTACGCTTCTTATTATTGTTTCACCTGTAAATGTGTCTGACAGTTCTCCTTTTTCTATGTCCCATTTTCTTATTTTTCCGTCTCCATGGGCTGATATTATATATTTTTTACATGGTGATATACTTATGTCAAAAATTTCAAACTTCATATAAGAAGTGTCTTCATGGAATTTTTTTATAGTTTTACCCGAAGCAGAATCCCATAATTCTATAACACTGTCTGCATTTGCACTCAATATCTGATTTTCTGTTAAAAAAGAGACTTTTTTTATTTTTCCTCCCGCCCCTTCAAAGGTTTTTATATCACCCGGTTCAATCATGAGAAGGGCTTTTTCTCTTTCCATGATTTTTTCTTCAGGTTTATAAGGGGTAACGGTAGGTGCGGGAAGAGAAAATTTC
>JBEHWP010000752.1:0-3423 GCA_040217665.1 Vulcanimicrobiota bacterium | reverse complement strand
CCAGAAATTCCGCTTCATCATATTTTTTTTCTCTTTTTAGCTGTGACACTCTTTCTCTGAGACTTCTCTTTACCCTCTCAACACCCTGTTCCAGTAAAGGAAGATTGCAGATAAATTCCCTTGCAGGGCCAAGGTTCATGGAATTAATATCCTGAAGTGATCTCTGGGTGGAAGGGTCGAATTCCCTGAGTTCTTCCACCTCATCTCCCCACCATTCAATCCTCACGGGCCTCAGGAGTGTGGGAGGAAACACATCGACTATACCGCCTCTCTGAGTAAATTCTCCGGGGCTGACCACGAGATCAGTCTTTTTAAATCCCATGTTCAGAAGTTTTCTTACAGTTTTTTCTATGGGCAATACAGAGCCGGGAGCTATATTTATAGTGGAAAAATCCGCTTCTTTCGGAGAAGGAAGAAGGCGGAGAAAGGATTTTACCGGTGCCACAATCAGAGGGTAACTGTCAGATTTATCTTCAAACATGGCAGAAAAAAATTTCAATCGTTCCGCTGCAGTACAGGGATCGTCAACACCTTCGTAATCGGGGAAAAATATAACGTCGAGACTGGAGAAAAATGCCGGTGCAAGGCTGCGTATTTCATCGACGAATTGAGATACCTGATACTGGTTTGATGCTATATAAACAAGCGGTCTTTTCAGGGTAATATTAAGAGCGGACAGGAGCAATAATTTTATTGCTCTCGATACGCCGTAGATTTTTATATTGCCTTTTTCTTCCCTGATAGATTTCAGAATACCGATAAAGTTATCTGATTGAGAAAAAATGTTGAATATGCCCTTTAATGGAGTCATAAGCGGGTTCCTCCGGAAGTATTTATATGAGAATCGTGACGCGTGACACTGCCCCGTGACGCGAGGATAAATGCTCATTACCGGCCGGACTGATATCAGTCATACAGGTTGGTAATAAAGAAAAATATTATACCATAATTATACTGTAAAATAAAGAGATTGTGTTTAAAAATGACAGGTGATTTTATATACAATGGAAAAAGAAATTTATCACAGAATATTAAGAGTGAATCTACCTGTCATAAAAAATACTATCCTTATTTTTTCAAGACTTCTGTGTATTATTGAATAGACAGATAAATAATTTTACTGGCCACTCACATATGCCGTATTTATCCATAGTTTTTTCGAACTTCAGGGAGGATTTCACTATAGTAATGTATAAGATTCAATAAGTTTTTTCATTGAAGGGAGACCAAGCACATTGAATCTCGATGAACATTTTCCAGGTTCCGGCGGTAAAAAACTTATCGAAATAACAAATATTTACAGATGGATTCTTCTGGCTCTCGGTGCATTTTCCGTATACACTCTTAACTATCAATATATGACACCGCCTCCTGCTGCTCTTCCCATGCCCGGTGTCATAATACCTGTTGTAATAATACTTCTTAATATCGTACTTACAATGTTTTCTTTACAGGTAAAAAATATCTCCATGGCATGGGTTTTAATCGTCATGGAGCTTGTAAATTCTTTTATTCTCTTTTATTTTTACGGAACCCAGTTTTCTCTCCTTGTACTTCTTGTACCTCTTATGGAAATAACAATTTTTGCCGAATCTGCAGTCATTTTCTTCATTATATTGCTGGCTATAGGAATAATAGTTGTAGGCATGAAAGAAATACTGATAAAAATAGATAAGGTTATAATACCGCCTTTACCGGGTCTGGATGAGGCAATAAAAGATAAAGTCAGATGGCTTGCAAGAATGTTGATGATGAGACCTGTTATAGACTCAATAGTGACAACTATTATCATACTGTGGTTCTCAAATTATGTAATCAACGAAGAAAAAAACTTTGAAAAACAGAAGAAAAGAACAAATGATGAAAGACAGCTCTTTCAGGAAGAGATAAAAGGATTAAACGAGAAACTGGACACAGTCTATCAGGAACATGATCAGATAAATGAACAACTGGTAAAAATGACTGATGAAGCAAAGGATGTACAGGAAGCCCTTGTAAAGCAGAAATATTTTATGAAATTTATAAACACTGTAGCATCATCGAAAAACATGGATGAAGCTATAGAAAGAACTGTAAGAAATATAGAAAATGTAATTCCCTGCCAGACAAGCTGCTTTTTTATGGTAGAAGAAGAACATGGAGAAAAAGAACTGGTTCCTAAAAAAGTATTGAGTCCTTTCACTGAAGAAATTAACAATTTAATAATCCCTTTCGGAGAGGGAATAATAGGATGGGTAGCAGAGACAGGGCAGTCTGTAATGACAGGTACTGGCACCTTTAATCCCAGGGGAACAAGAGATGTTTTACGAACTATTCTTGATAATGAACCATCTGCCATCGCAGTACCGGTAATGATACAGAATGAAGTAAAGGGAGTCTTATATTTAAGCCACCCTGATAAAAATACTATGACTGAAGATGATGAAAAAAATCTAAGGTCTGCAGGTATAGTGCTTGCCAGTTTTATGTCGCAGAAACCGGTATTTCAAGTAAAAGAGGACACAGGCTTTCGTCAGAGGGAAGATGAGATGAACAGTCTTATAGAAACTCTGCAACATATGATAGTTACAAACAAAGGTCTCTTCAGCAGTTTAAATCTGGAAATCGCCATAGGCAATCTTGTTGATACTATTATAAGTACAATGGACAGTCAATCATGTCTTATATTTCTGGAAAAGAAAACGGAAGATGGCATATTATTAAAAATAACTGCTGCTTCAGGTCCTTATGCAGATAATTTTAAAAATTACAAAGTAAAGCCTTCGGAAGAAATTATAGGTTATGTCTACAGAAGAGGGAAAGACGTACTTATTACAAATGGCACATACAGACCTGACGAACCGGGGGAACCGGAATACAGAGTCCTTCTTAAATCGGAATTATCTGCTCTTGTTATACCTCTGCAGACTGAAGAAAAAACCATAGGTGTTATATATATGAGTCAGCAGGGTACCGGCAGTTACACAGTTCAGGATCAGGAACTTATGGGCATAATGGCACAGTACGGAGCGATTGCCATACAGAATGCCATCGATTATGAAAAAACTGCCACCATGGGAATTACAGATGAACTTACAGGGCTGGAAAACAGGAAATACTTTGAAAGAAGAATACATGAAGAACTGGCCATATGCAGAAGATTTGATTATGGTTTTGCTCTGGCTCTCATAGATATAGATCATTTTACAAGATTCAATGAAATATACGGGAAAGAAGTGGGAGATTTATTGCTCAAAGAAATAGCAGGACTTCTTTCTTCTTACTGCAGAGAAACTGACTGTATTGCAAGAATAGAAAAGGATCTCTTCGGAATTATATTTGTCCATATAAACAAAAAAAGCGACGCAGTTGTCACATCAGAACGATTGAGAAACTTCATAGAAAATAACGATTTCGGCACAGAACTCGGTGAAGCGCTGCAGC
>JBEHWP010000751.1:0-3426 GCA_040217665.1 Vulcanimicrobiota bacterium | reverse complement strand
CAATTTTTTCTGTTCATAATCAAACTTTCTATGAATATAGTTACTATCACTGGTAACTTAATAAAGTCGTTAAGCTGAATATTTACTTCGAAAAAGAATTATATCATATTTTTTTCTTTGAGTAAATTTTGACTATAGTTTTGCCATTTTTAAGAAATCTGCAAAACTTATAGTTATTGAATAAAGGAAAAATAACTGTTAATATAGAATTAATTGATGGATAATAAAAATATAAAAATCCCTGTGTGACGCGTCACGCATTAGGAATCAGAAAAAGGGGGGATTACCCGGCTATAAACCGGGATAAAATATGGAATGTCCTAAATGTAAACAGGAATATGGTGAAATGATCACCATATGCCCTATGTGTTTTATAGAGATTGCTCAGCCGGTATCACCTTCTATAACAAGGAACAGGAAAGGGAAAAAAGAAATACCTGCAGACAGTGACAGTAAAAGTAAAGGTTTGCTTGCCAGTTCTTTTTCAAGCTGGTTCGGAGGCAGGACAAAAGAAGCTGCTCCTGTTGTAAAACAGGAGAAAAAAAGAGGTCATGAACATAAATTTACAAAATCAAGTGCTGCAGATTATGCCTCTTTTTCTATAGATACAGGCGTAACGGAAATGCCAGGCGTTGAAACCTTTCAGATTATGTCCCCATCTCAGAGCTTTATCACTGACCCTGTTAATCTTATTACAGATGGCTCTTTTTCCGATAAAAGTGAGCCTGCTATAATGGATAATAGTGTGGAAACAATGGTTCCCTCTTCTGTTCCTGCTCCGACTTATGAAGCACCTGTTCGTGGAACAGCAACCAGAGGGAGTCCTTCAAGGGATCAGCTGGCCCAGGAACATTACAGAAAAGGCTATGAATATGAAAAACAGAATAGACTTAAAGAAGCACTTGCAGAATACGGGCAGGCTGTAGCTTTTAATCCAAAATGGCCGGAACCTTATTACAGGTGTGGTTTAATACTGGTTAAGAATAAAGATTACAATACTGCTTTACAGAAGCTTCTTGAGGCTGTTAAACTTGATCCTGCAAATGCAGATGCTCACTATCAGATCGGGAAAATTTATGTGGATAGAAATTTTAAAGATGATGCAGAAAAATATTTGAAGCTGGCTGTCAGTAAAAACCCTAAATTAACTGCTGCAAAGAATTTACTTGAAAATCTCTATGGAAAAGTAGCTTCTGTTACTCAGAAATCATGTCCGAAATGTAATTCTCTCCAGAGTAACAGAGCCAAGTTCTGTGGAAACTGTGGTTATACCTTCCCAAAATCATAGATTTATAAAAAAAAATATAATTTAGTAAAGAATTCGTAACAAAAATCTGTTATAATATATTTGAATCATCGATAAGGTGTTGAACTGCCGGTGTGTTCAGATAATTATGTAAAAGCAGAAAATTTCATCCGTTCAGGAGATGAACATTATTCAAAAGCCAGTTATAAAATGGCTTTGAATGATTATAAACAGGCAGACGAACTCTGTCCTGATAAAGATACTTATAAGTATAAAACAGGAAAAGCCCTTCTTGCACTTGGCAAAATAAAAGAAGCTTATGTTTATTTTTCTTCTGCCCTTCTTCTTAATCAGCAAAATTCGGAATATAACAATGGCCTTGCTTATGTTTTTTATCTTATGGGAGACATAGAAAAAGCCTGTGAACTTGCAACTATAGCAGTAAAGCTCTCACCGCAAAACTCTCTTTTCATGCATAACCTCTGTACAATAAATATGGAATTATTAAATAAGCAAAAAGATATAACTCCTGATGATATTGACATAATAGCCCTTGAGTATGAAAGAACAGATATAAAAGACCTTGATGCTATAACAGTATCTGAGAATTTTTCCAGACTTGCCATGCTGTTTTTCAAAAAAGGTTGTCTGGAAAAATCCATGATATGGTTTCGGAGAGCTTTAGAGTTAAATAAAAAGAACCCGGAATTTTACATAAATACAGGAGCAGTGTATCTTCTGGAAGGTAATTATGAAGAAGCTAAAGGGGAATTTAAAAAAGCCCTTGAGTTAAATTCTGATTTTACTGCAGCTCATAGAGGTCTGGCTCTATGTTATGATAAAGAAGAACAGATTGCCATGGCCATACTGGAATATGAAAAACTGTTAAAAATAAAACCTTCTGATAAGCATAGCCGCATTAGTCTTGACAGAATTTACTATTCCCTGAAAATAAAAAATATGACCTTATCTTTTTTGAATTTAGGTAGAATATACCTGGGAGAAGGAGAGCTTGAAAAGGCTCTTTACGAATTTCAGAATATTATAAATATAGGAGGAGAAATATTTGAACTCATACCGGAACTTAACCTGCTGGGAGAATTAATGATTATAAGAGGTAAATATGGAGAAGCACTGAACATTTACGAAAAATCTGCTTCCTTATTGAACAAACTTTATGGAAAACTTAAGGAAAAATACATGAAATCAGGAGAATTTGCTGAAAGTTACAGGCTTTTTTCACTGGTAAAAGCAGATACGGAAAGAATACATTGTTACAGGATGGTCAGAACTATCTATTATGAGAAAAACCTGTTTAATATGGCTGAATACTGGGAATATCATCTCAAGAAAGCTATCTGTGATATAAACACAAATTTAACTTTTTACGGATTGTCTCAAAAAGGAGAGCTTCTGTCTGAAATAGAGCAAAGCATTAAGCTTTTTTCTGACGAACCTGACTGTCTGCTGTCTTTTGCTAACTGCCTCTATGAGACAGGTAAATATAAAGAAGCATGTCAGATTTACGGAGATATACTTGTTATCAATTCTTCTGAGGTTATTAAAAATAAAGAAAAATTATATGTTTCACTTGCTAAATGCCAGGATATGCATGGATTTAAGGAAAAATGTTTAAAAACCATTGAACTGAAGCCACGAGACGGAGGATGTTATTTTCTTCTCGGAGAAATTCTGCTTAAAGAAGGCAGAATAATAGAGTCAATAAGAGCTTATGAATACTCTTACCGTTTAAGCGGTAGAAAGATGTTTTTGAAAGCCCTGGCCGGTGCTTATGGTTTACATGGTTTGGACCTTTATAAAAAGGGGTATTTAATAGAAGGAGAGCCTCTATTACAAATTGCCTCCCGTTATGGAGATAAAAATATTGTAAATAAGAGTATGGTCACTCTTGGAATCATTTATTACCGGTGGAATAACCTTGAAAAAGCGAGGGAGTTTTTCTTACATTTTTCAGATAATTTAACTTGCTCTATGTATCTTGGCATAATATATGAAAAACTGTCATGTCATGATGAGGCAGCTCTTTATAACAGTAAATTTCTGGCAGAACTGAATAAAAACCCTTATTGCCCGGTCAGAGGGAGTTTATCATCTGCCTGTTATCCTTTAAAGGAGATTGATGCAGTTATAGAGGAATATGAAAGAGCTATAGAACTGGA
>JBEHWP010000750.1:0-3427 GCA_040217665.1 Vulcanimicrobiota bacterium | reverse complement strand
TGTTGATTACGGCCGTCCTTCTCTTGTTCTTGACCTTATGGAGGAATTTCGACCTCTTATTGTGGATCTTCTTGTTTTGAGGCTCATAAATAAAGGCATTATAAAATTGAGGGATTTTCATTTTGCCGATGAAGAAGACCTGCAGGATGATGATGTTTATCCTGTAAGGCTCACCCATGAAGGGATAAAAAAATTCATAATAAATTATGAAAAACAGCTTGATACCGTTGTGGTTTATCCCGGTAACGGCCATAAGCTGACTTACAGACAGATAATACTCGAACAGGCAAGGAAGCTTGTAAGACACCTGAAAGAGGAAGAAGTATATTCTTCTTTCCTTACCAGATAGGAGAGAGTTCCTTTGTACGTAGTGGTATCCTATGATATTATCGATGATAAAAGAAGAAATAAAATAGCGAAAGCTCTTCTCTGCTACGGAAGGAGGGTTCAGAAGAGTGTATTCGAGTGTCTTCTTGAGGAAAAACATTTTCTTGAAATGAAAACAGCCATAGAAAGTCTTATAGATTTTGAAAAAGACAGTGTCCGTTATTATTTTCTATGTAAAAAATGTGTTCCTGCCATAGAGATTTCCGGGTGGGGCACTGTATCGGAGGATGAGAAAACCATAATAATCTGAGAGGAAGGGGATTATGGAAGAAGAGAATAATGTTCAGGAATTGAGAATAAAAGCAACTGCTTTAAGAAAACATAAAAATTACTCTGACGCTGTAAATATGTATCGGGCCATATGGACAGATTATCGTTCTTTCTGCAATGAGTGGGACGGCTGGGGTTATGCTTTCTGTCTGAGAAAATTAAAATTATTAGAAGATGCTCTTTCTGTATGCAGGGAAGTGTACAGAATGAAAAAAGATTTTAACTGTGGCAGAGAACTTTACGCATGGTGTATTTATGATCTGGAAATTAAAAAAGATTCTTCAGAGATCCGGGAAGAAACCTTCATTAAAGGGGCAGAAGCAATTATATCTCTCTGCAGTTTTGACCCTTATTCACCTTATTCTCCTTATGTCAGTACAGTATTTAAAGTTCTGGATTATTTGAAATCAAAGGCAATATACCAGTCAGAAGAGATTCTGAAATGGACTGACAGAGTGGAGTCGGAAAAACTTCCTTTCGAATGTTATTCCCGGACTGATAAATCAGGTAAAGTGCTGAGAATTTCTTCTTATAAAGAGAAATGGTATTTATTTCGAACAGAAGCACTCTTTAAACTTGAACAGTATAAGACCTGTCTTGACCTGTGTGAAGAAGCTTTAATAGAAATTCCCGGACAGCATTTTCTTAATTCTATCTGGTTTAAAAGAAGAAAAGCTCTGTGCAGGTGGTATACCGGCGACAGGGAAGAGGCACTGTGTGAATTAAAAGATGTTTTAAACCAGAAAAAAGAATGGTTTATCCAGCATGAGATTGCCGGTTTTTATTTCGAGAAGGGTCAGATTGATGACGCTCTGGGTTATGCCCTTGATTCTGCCCTGAATTACGGTGAAACTGAATTTAAATGGGAATTATTTTATTTGCTCGGTCTTATTTTAAAATCTAAAGGGAATATGGATATTGCAAAAAAGCATATTCTCCTTTCTGCAAAGGTCAGGGAAGAAAAAGGATGGAAAATACCGGAACGTCTTTCTAAATTAATAGAAGAATTTAATATTGATGTGAGTTCTTCTCCGTCCTCTAAAGAATTACTTGGAGATTTGAAAAAGTGCTGGAACTCTTTAAAATTTTCAGATAAGCCGAAGCTTACAGGGGTGATTAAGAAAATACTTCCTAACGGGAAAGCCGGTTTTATTCAGGCAGATAAAGGTAAGAGTTATTATTTTAAAGTAAAATCCTATAAAGGCCATAGAGATGACCTGGAGGAAGGTGTGCCGGTAAAGTTTTATTTAGAGAAGGGATTTGATCATAAGAAAGGTAAAGAGTCTGAAGAGGCTTTTAGGATTGAACTGGATTATTGAAAATTTTATTTATATCTCCTATACTTTTGCACATTTCATAATTTTCTTGTTTTTACTGACTTTATAGTTAAATAGGTTCTGGGTTCCGGGTTCTGGGTTTTAACCTTCCTAACCCAACACCCAACACCTAAAACCTAAAAATTGAATAGATTATTTTTTTACAATTTTTAAAATCTGCAAAAGTATAGATCTTTAGAAAAAGAAATAATAGAAAGCGCACAAAAATTAGAAATAAATGGTTTTAAAGCATATGATGCTCTCCACATAGCCTGTGCCGAATGTGGAGGATGTCAGGTATTTTTAACAACTGACGAAAAGTTAGTAAAACTGGGTAATCGTTTTTCCAGAGAATTAAGTCTAAAAATATGTAATCCCCTGGATTGGTTAAAAGAGGTGATAAAAAATGAAACAGAAAATGACATTAAATGAAATCAGGGAATACGGGTTACAGGTTCTGATAAATGAACTCGGGCCGGCCGGATTAATACGTTTTCTTCAGCAATATGAAACAGGTTATGGTGATTACTCTGTTGATCGTCATAAATTGCTTGGAGAGACTACTGTAGAGAAACTGGCCGAGGAGATTAAAAAGTTTAAAGCAAAATAATATGCAGAGAAAACATAAAAATATATTCATCACAATAGCTCTGGAATAAACTCTATGATTTAATTCTCTCTTAGAATCATAGGAAGCAGGAGATTCCAGGATGTTTATAGAATGTATATATAGAAATTATATTCACATAGTAAAAATAGGTGATAATAGTGATATACGACCAAGAATCGAGGATCTCAGAAGAAAAATCAAGAATGAGTATTCATGCGGGTTTTTACTTTGAGATCCTCGATTCTGCAAATCCTTGTACCATAAGGTTCCAGGGGATAGGGGGGTATGGGATACAAAAAGATAGAAAAAAACATGTGGTCGATCCGCGAATCCTGGAGCGGAATCGGTTACTGTATAAGGTTTGGTGTATGGTGGAGTAGGAATCGTTGACCTGATGAAAAAGGGATTGTGACTTTATAAGACTGGTAATATCAGATAGTTTTGCCTGTCTTGTAGGAATCGTTGACCTGATGAAAAAGGGATTGTGACGTTGATATATTCAAAATATGTCTTCATCATTTATTCCTCCGTAGGAATCGTTGACCTGATGAAAAAGGGATTGTGACTAATTAGAGAGAAATTCTTCTAAATAAATCAGGTAATTCTGTAGGAATCGTTGACCTGATGAAAAAGGGATTGTGACTTATACGACTATTATTTTTATATTTTTTCTGAAGAAGTGTAGGAATCGTTGACCTGATGAGAGGCCTCTCGAATAAATAATCCGAGAGTTAGGCTGTATAAGGATTTGTGCAAATTTAACAAAAAAGTAGAGTAAAATATCTGAAATTTATGCTCAGAAAATAAAAAAACAGAAAAAGATAGAGCTGTAGAAAATTCTTCC
>JBEHWP010000749.1:0-3436 GCA_040217665.1 Vulcanimicrobiota bacterium | reverse complement strand
GAATTGTACAGGTTAAGAGAATTAACATAATAATTGTACACATATAAATATTTTTCATACATATTTCCTCCTTTAAAATCGTGTTGCGTAACGCGAGGGTTATTCATTCCGGTCTTCCCGAATAAAACACAGATATTTATGCTATTTTTTCTGAATTTTTCCACCATATGCCGGTGCATTCGGGAATAATAATGTGATTATTTTCTTCCATATAATTTTTTTCTTTTATTATATAATCGGTTAAATTGTCTCCGAAGAAAAATCTTAATATTCTGTCTGCTTCATCTATATTGCTGAATTCATAATCTGTTCTTATAGATTTTCTGTCAAACAAAAGTTCTTTTTCAAGATAAGAATAATATAGTTTCAGTTTTTCATCTCTTAAAAAAGGAGTTTTGTAGCCTGTGCCGAGTGTTTCTATGATAATTATTGTTCCTCCTGGCTGTAAAATTCTGTTTATTTCGTTAAAAACTTTATTTAACTCTTCTTCCCATATATGAAAATTCCACTGAACAATATATGAAAGGCTCCACCCTGATATGACTGTATGGGCCATGTTGTTTTTTACCGGTATAAATCTGCTGTCAGATGCAGCAACAGTCCAGTTTTTTAGAGATTTTTTTTTCAGTTTTTCTTCCGCCAGAGACAGCATATATGGCGAAAGATCAAATATGTTTATGGAATGAGCCAGAGGAGCAATCTGTAATGAAATCCTTCCTGTACCACCTCCCAGTTCTATTATATCTTTCCCTTTAAAATCAGCTATGTTCAGAAGAGCAGGTAAAAGGTTGTTTTGATAATCTTCTTTTGATACGAGTTCTTCATAATTTTCCACATATTTCCCGTAGATTTCGTCATGTTCCGGCATTATGAGTTCCTTTCTTTGATATATAACTATAAATAAATTCTACCATGTATTTCAGAAACCTTCTTAGAGTTTATTATTTAAAAATTACGAATTATCTTTAAAATAAAAGGTAATTTTTGAAATTTGATAGAATAAATTTATATATAAAGATTTTATTTTGCTACAAGTGAGGGTGTTTTATGCTGGAAGTCAGAGTATGTGTCGGCACAAACTGTGCCTATAAAGGCGGTTTGCATATACTGGAATATCTGGAAGAAGAGGAAGATTTACAGAAAAAAATAACATTGATTACATGTAATTGTATCAACAGGGAATGTAAACCTGATTTTTCCCCCGTAGTAGTGGTAGGAAATGAAATGATAAAAAAGGCAACCCTTAATAAAGTGCTTGTAAAAATAAGGGAAGAATTATATAGGTGATGAGAATTTTAGTAACGGGCAATCTTCGCGTCACGCGTCACGCGTTACGCGTCACGAACAGGAGATAATCACAATGAATCCTTTCATGACAAGAGGTTTATATACAGACCCTGTAGATATAAGGCGTAAGATCTTTGCTGAAGTGGCAAAAATGATTTTAGAAAATGATCACAGAAATGTTGTGAAAATGAAAGAAGAAGTGGCAAAGATTCCATTTAAAATAATCACTAAAGAGGATCCTACCTATCGCTGTTGTTCCTATAAAGAAAGAGCGATTGTCACGGAAAGGGTAAGGCTTGCCCTGGGGTTACCTCTGTGGGAAGGCGGTCTTTACGGCCCTGCCTATACTGGAATCGAAGAGATATTAAAACCTGAAAAAGTATCTGATCTTTATATGGTAAATGTAATTTCCGAAGCATGTGAGAAATGCCCGACAAAAACCTATAAAGTAACTGATAATTGCCGTATGTGTCTTGCCCATCCCTGTTCTCTCGTATGTCCTGTGAAAGCAGTTGATTTTACTGATACTTCGGCAATTATAAATAATGAGTTATGTGTTAAATGCGGAAAATGTAAAGAAGCCTGTCCTTATGAGGCTATCGTTAACTATGACAGACCCTGTGCCGTTGCATGCGGTGTTAACGCCATAGAAACAGATGATACGGGAAGGGCTGTAATTAATTATGAGAAATGCGTCAGATGCGGCATGTGTATTACTGCCTGTCCTTTCGGCGCCATTGCAGATAAATCGGAATTTGTTCAGATGCTTATTGCCATAAAGGAAGGAAAGAACATGTATGCCATAGTAGCCCCGTCTTTTGTCGGACAGGCAGGGCCTCTTGTTCCTCCGGGACTTATTATTGCAGGTATAAAAAAGATAGGTTTCAAGGGAGTCATGGAAGTTTCATACGGAGCAGATGTGGCAACTGTTCGTGAAAGTGAAGAGTGGTACAGAAAGATTTATAAAGAAAATCAGCCTTTCCTGGGGACGTCCTGCTGTCCTGCATGGGTTGATATGGCAAAAAGACTTTTCCCTGATATGGCAGAAAATATTTCCGATTCCTATACCCCTATGGTGGCAACGGGAAAGTTTATTAAAGAAAAATATCCCGGTTCAATCGTAACCTTTATAGGGCCATGTATTGCAAAAAAAGCTGAAAGTTTAAGGCCTGAAATGGCTCCCTATGTGGATTTCGTCATAACCTTTGAAGAACTTGCTGCCATATTTGTTTCTATGGATATAGATCTTTCTGATATAGCCGAACCTGTTCCTCTGTCTGACGGAAGCGGTTCCGGGAGACATTATGCCACAAGCGGAGGAGTGGCGGAAGCTGTGAAGATAAATATTATGAAATTTCATCCCGGGTGCAATGTTAAAATAGAAAAAGCCGATTCTCTTGAGGGATGTAAAAAGATGTTAATTCTTGCTAAGGCTAAAAAACTGGATGCCAATCTTCTGGAAGGCATGGCATGTCCCCGGGGGTGTGTTGGTGGGCCGGGGATCCTGGCACCAATAAAGAAAGTCTCTGCTGAAGTGGAGAGATTTTCTAAAGAGGCCTCTTTTTATGGTTCTTATGAAAATCCGCTGTTAATTGAAGGAGTTTAAATTATAATTAAAGAATCTGTAAAAAGCAAAAATCCACAAATATAAAAAACTTAAAAAGGAATTATAAATGAATCAAAAACAACTTGAAGATTATCTATGGGGAACTGCCAATATTCTCCGGGGAATAATTGATGCGGCAGACTTTAAACAATACATCTTTCCTTTACTATTCTTTAAACGTATCAGCGAGGTGTGGGATGAAGACTACAAAATCGCCCTGGAAGAAATCGGTCATGACCTGGACTATGCCAATTCCCGTGAAAACCACCGGTTTCAAATTCCGCCCTTTAACTTAACGACCCCAGAATTCTCCACCTATAGCGTCCACAGCTTAGGTGGAGATGAATGGGGAGTCCTTTCTATGATTGGATTTATTCTCTATATAAATATAATTATTATTTTTGCATATAAACTTTATTTTTCCAGGATTGATCTGTTTGTATTTTCCGCTGAGCTGTAAATAAGAACCATCTATCTCCTGAATATATACCCATTTATTAGTAAAGCCTGATATAAAGCCTGTTCTGTCAAGTTCAGGTATAT
>JBEHWP010000748.1:0-3441 GCA_040217665.1 Vulcanimicrobiota bacterium | reverse complement strand
AGCCAGAAGCTAACCTTATCCTTCTCAGTATTAATTAATTTTGTTAAATTAACTAATTCCCAGTCGCATTTTACTTTTATAGGATTACAAATTTTCCACCAGAAAGTCTTTAAATAATCCATATTTTTCTTTGTATGTATCTTAATATAATTTACAGCACCATTAAGATCACAATTCCAGATTTTGTCCAGTAATGTATCTTTGAAGAGTCCCCTCTTAGCACGATATCCATTTATATCATTAGCTAAAATGGTGTTCTCCTGTATCTTACATACATCATCTGACAGACAGGAACTTTTAGAACTGTAAGCTTCATCAATATTATGAATTCTTATATTATAATCTCCTGCTTTATAAGTTAAATAATCCAGTAACCTGATAACCGGGATCTGTATGAATTTCTGATTATTGGATGGACCAAGATTAACAGCACCATTATTCTTTAATTCCGATATATTTCTTGAAATTATTAAATCTGTTACATGGTTAAAATATAAATACTCTAATATACGGTTGGACATTTTATGAAACTGGTCACGGAAAAATCTGTTTCTTTTTTCATAGAGAAAACTTCTGAATTTCTTCAGATAATCCAGTCTTTTTACATGCTCTTGAGTCTCTTTTTCTTTTAACTCATTCTTCAATAAATCTATTGAATTATTAATTTTCCCCATGAGTCTGTTAAAATCAGAATTATAAGTTTTAAATATTTCTCCTGAAATAATCAAGGATTTTGTTTTCTCATCATCTATAAATATGGAGGCAAGATTGGTTATACCTGCATCCAGTGATGATAGTTTCTCCTCTGTAACTCTCTGGGGTTCCTGTCGTAAATATTTATAAGTAACATGAAGGTATATATCATTATTTGATAAGCAGATTGTTAAAGAGTCTATGTTCTTTAAATCTTTTACAATCTCTATGAGATGGTCGTGCTTTAAATAAATATAAAACATTTTATCAGACAGATTTATTCCCAGTAAATTTTCTTTCTTTAATGACCAGCTGTTTTGATCGAGAGGTATGGAATATTCAACGAGAGTTGATAGCTTTTTAGGGCAGGGAGGCCTTGAGGTCTTATCTGTTTTTACTTTCTTAAAAAACCCTTTAAACTGTCCTTTTATTCTTCTTATTATCATTGACACATTGTGGATTTTCAATTCTCCAGACAATATTATTAAATCTCTCATTAACTGATTATCTTTATATTTTTCTTTTATATAATCTGATTTTTCCTTATGTTTACCTCCTTCTGTTGAACGAAGTACTGCTCTCATAACTGAATAATCTGCAAGGTATTTAAAATCATTTCTATCTTTTCCTTCTTTAGAGAGATTATAGTTATTCTTTATCAGAATTAAGAGCATATTTTCAAAATGTCTGTATTTGTAAAAGTAATCTCTTATTTCTTCCTTATCTTCTTTATTTCTTACTTTTATTATGGTTGTTCTCTTCTCACTCATTCTTACTCAGTCTCTCTATTATCTTTTTGTTTATATGACTTCTTCTCCCATTTATTTTACAGGAAAATACATGAATTATATTTAATATATCTTCTACAAGTTCTTCTTCCTGAGTTTTTTCTTCATCTTTATTGATTATTTCCAATTTTGTATTATGTATTTTACAAAACTCTTCTATTAACTCATAGCCAAATCTTATCAGTCTGTCTTTATGTAATATATAAATTGTGTCAGCCTGATTTGTTCCTATTAATTTTATCACTTCCTTAAGACCGGATTTATTATAGTTTATTCCACTTCCTGTATCTGATATGATTTTAAATGGCTTTCCCTGTTTTGCAAGATACAGTTCTAATAATGTTATCTGTCTTTCTAAATCCTCTTTCTGATGTTTTGCTGATACCCTGGCATACCCTATATTTATTCGTTCTTTCGGTTTTTGTTTTTGAAGTATCTCGTTTAACTGGTCTTCACTGTACATTCTGTGATGGCCTTTAGTCTTATAAGCAGGAATTAATATGCCTTTTTTTTCCCAGTCTCTTAAAGTCTGGACACTTTTACCTATTTTTTTTGAAAATTCTCCAACTGAATACATCATAAGATAATTTTACTACAGAATCAACTGGATTTCAAGTGGTATTTATAGATTTTTGTAGGTTCTTTATACCAGTTCTTTGACCTTCGTTACAGAAGGTTTTTCCGTCACGTGGTTTGAAGCGCTTGTTTTTTATCGATTTATCCTGTGCAGTTGTGAGCGATTCTAATCTTGTTTTTTTCAAATCCTCCTGAGATAAAGTGCTGTCTCCCGGTGTTGCTGTCTCCTGGCCGGCAGGGGGAATAATAGCCTTAAAAGGAACTTTAGGCTGTGTCAGCTGCGTATTGATGATGTTATTATATGAAAGATTATATGGAGAAGATGTCTTTAAACCATCCATTTATTCGAACCTTCTTTCATTCTGAATATATGGTTATATTTACAAATATTATATATTTTTAAATTATTAATGTCAAATTATTTGATCACTTAAGAAATATGACGTATAATATATTATAGTCGTAACGCGTGACAGATTTAATCCCTGTGCATCACGCATTACGCATTACGATTTTATGTTATAAATAAACCATCGCGTTAAGCGTCACGAATTACTATGAATATACGCAAGAAAACACTTATTGTCATAATTATTACATTTATATTTTTAATTATATTGCTTTATATTATTTCAAGAATAATACTTCTGGGAGGATTTATTGATTTAGAAAAAAAACTGTCACAAGGAATGTAGAAAGAGCTGTAAATGCATTGCAGGATGAGTATTTATCTCTTGCTGCCGTTACAGGAGACTGGGCTCCATGGGATGATACTTATCGTTTTGTTAAAGATTTGAATAAATCCTATTCTGAAGCCAATCTTCAGAATACCACTCTTGTGAATTTAAGGGTCAATATTGTAATTTTTACCCGAAGGCAAGCACGGTCAGAGAAGCAGGAACCCTACGAATTTATTCGTAGGTAATTCAGAGGACAGAGTATTATGCGTGCTTCCGGTACTACCAGTCCGGGGGATATCAGGATTTTTGGCAGTGATGGCACAACTTACGGTAAAAGCGGGTGCAGAGGTAACAGTGTAGGTTCCGGTGATGATGCTTCGGGAGATATAAAGATTTCCGGTCAGGGAGATGTATATTGTCTTATATATGCACCTGATTCAAATGTAAAGATTTCCGGTAATGGTAATATGTATGGTGCTGCCACTACTAAAAACTTTTTTGTCAGTGGTAATGGCCTTTTAACCTTTCCTACTGAATTGAGAGATCTTACAATGGAGGGAGGGTTCGGGGGAATAGATAATAATAATATTACCTGGTCATGGTCCTATGGATATTGATGTGACTTTCACCTGTGAAAGTTTGATACGGATATTTTCTTACTAAACATCTGAAGGGGGGAAGTTTTATTATAGATATTATAAGAA
>JBEHWP010000747.1:0-3444 GCA_040217665.1 Vulcanimicrobiota bacterium | reverse complement strand
ATATTAACGGGAGACGGTAGTTTATGTGGAGGATGATGGGGATGTTTCGGCGGCGGACATCTCCTTGGCATTCTAGGAGGACCTTCAAGATGACCTGCTTCTTTCAGAGTCTCTCTCAGCTTTTCCGGCGGTATTTTATGTTCTTCCAGTTTTTCGTCAGGTACATTGAAAAATGTACCATCTTTACTTCTGAGTATGGCCATTAAATTTTACCTCCTTATATATTTTATCTTTGTTTTAACCTGATAAATCATATTATAACATATGTGAAATAAAAAATAAAATAATTCGATAATTTTTTATTTTCTTAAAAGAGAATTACCGAGCATGAAACAGTAATTGCAATCATAACAGTTTTGAATACACGTTGTTTTCTTAAAAAAATGTTCTTCCGGTATATCTTTACATTTTATCTTCATAAGAGGAGATTCACTTTTTATTTCCTGTTCAATATACTGGTATAGACCTCCGCAGCATGCAAGATCGATGACAGGAATGTTCAGATTCCCATCCATATAGGCTTTAATGACATTTATATAATCTTCGGGGGCTTCGCTTAATATTCTGTCTCTTCTGCTTATTTTAATTGTATCTACAAACCCTTCATAGAATTTCAGATATTGAGGCATAACCATTTGAGATGACAGTAATTCACCAATAGAGTTATTTTTATAGCGTTTATAACAGTTGCCGTTGAATTTACCATTACTGTGGCTTAAATGAGCAAAATGAAGAGCTCTGAGAAGACAGCCGTTTATACATGCCTCATTTACAAGTAATTTCAGTTCAGTACCGGGATTGTCTTCTTTACATTTTTTCAAAAATTCTATGTTATAATTGACCATTCTGTCTATATTGATTACATTGAAAACCTTTGATGCAGAGTTATATGACGACAGATCCCTTATAAACATATTAATTGATGCATTTCTTCTTATAGAGGGAAAATTTTTTCTGCATGCTATGGCATGATTACAATCAATAAAAGTTGCATCTGTAATATTAAATCTTTCTCTGTAAAAGCCGATAGTGTTCAGAATGAGACTGAAGGTTTTCTCACTGTGAATTTCTCCTCCGTAACATAGTCCGTTAAAGAGTATATTCAGATTAAATCCTTCTTCTGAAAATTCATTGAGATCATTATACAGGTTGATTTCTGCCTGCCTGTTATAACCTGAGTTCCTGGCAGAAGGTATGATGGGAGATAAAGGAGCAAAATAAATAGAAGTTATCTTTTCTTTCCTCAGGGAAAGTTCTTTTATTACATGGTGAGCTTTAAATTTTTTATTCTGTGTCCACCCTATTTGAAATTTCATAATTCACCTATAAAGGGAAATCTTTCCAGCACAGGAGGATATCTCTTTACTAAAAAATTTATTTCTTTTTTTGCTTCCTTATGTCTGTTGTTTCCCAGATAGAACATAATCAAAAAAGAACTTATATTAACATTTTCAGGATTTATTTCCTTTGCATTTTTAAGTTCTCTTTCTGCATGTTCATAATCCTGTCTTCCGTAAGAATTTAATCCCTTGAGATACCAGGCAAAGTCATAGAAAGGGTCAATCTCTAAAGCTTTACTGTAATAGCTGTCGGATTTATCTGTATCTCCGAGTTTTGCATAACTTCTGCCTGTAAGGGTTAGCAACGGTGCTTTATGAACAGAAATTTTTATGGCCTCTTCAAGATCTTTTATATCTTTTTCCGGGCCTGCTGTATTCTGTATTTTTTTTATCTTTTTATTTTTCCTATATAGTTCATTAAGGGAATATAGTTCTCTTACAAAGGGAAGTTCTTCTTTCTTTTCCGGCGGAAATATGCAGGTATCTGTTGAGTAAACACAGCATTTAAACATATAGGAATAAACTTCATCTACAAAATGTCCCCACCGCCTGCAGGTGAAAGGCCGGTATTTATAGATTGTACATCCTCCCTTTTTTAAATCACAGAAAGGGCAGATAATATTGTTATTTGTCTCATAAAGAATCTCTTCAAAGGTTTTTTCGCCTTTAAAGACATGTTCATATATATATTCCACTTCAACTGAAGTGAAAACATCTCCTTTTATATTAAGACAGCATATACAGCAGTTGTTACAATTTCTTGATGAAGGAATTAAAATTTCATCCAATTTTTCATATATATGTTCAAGGACATTAAAATAATTTTTCAGCTTCATGTTTTATCTGAAAGCCCTTTCACTGAATATATATATCTTTCTGCTTCTTCTCCTCTTTTCTGAACAGAATAAAGCTTATGTGCTCCTTCTATAATAAGATTTATTCCTCCTGCCAGATTTACATGTCTGTCTTTTATAGAATCTTCCTTCAGGACATTCAGGCCTTTTAATATAAGGTCTGTTCCTGTATCTTCCATAATTTCTATTAATTCTTTCTCTGAAGAAAGGAGCTCTATAAAATCTTCGATTTCTTTTATGAAAACGTCAGAAGCTTTTTTGCCTGTCTGAAGTTTTTCCGTTTCTCTTATTATTGCTCTTATATTGCCTGTCAGTACAGAACATGGACTGTTATGGTCTTCTTCTTGTTGAAAAGACCTGTTAACAGGATTTACATATTCGGCACATCTCTGTATGGGAGACTGACAGGATTTACAATATTTTCTCTCTGATTTATTTCCGTAGCCGCAGGTAATACAGTGATTATAATATAAAATATATTCTGTTTCTTTCAGGCGAATTAAAGACAGGAAGATATTCTTTGAAATTTCTGCCAGAGATTGGATATGTTTTTTTGACGGCATTTCCGATTGTTCCATTTCTGTAAGACATTTTTTATACATATCAAGTAACCTGCAGATACGATCCTTTTCTTTTATGAGTGTTACAGAATCAGGATTTTCAGCCAATATACGAAAATGTCTTTCTGTTTTATCTGTGAGTTTGATTAAGAATGTTATTTTTTCTTTAATTTCAGTAAAAGATTTTTCGTTTATCCATGAAATCAGATTGTTTAACAGTGGAAATTCGCCGGGATTTAAAGGAATACTCTCTGAAAATCCCAGGAATTCCGTCAGAATAATAACAGAATAGCCTGTAGTCCCGGTATATGCCCGTTCCTGCCTTTCTTCTGCTATTTTTATTGCTGCTTTCATGGCAGTACCGCATGTTCTGTTTCCTGCTTTTCCCCCTGTTATTCCCTGGGGAGAGCCCAGTATTTTTTTTGCAGATTTTCCTGCTTTAATAAGAATTTCATCCGTATATGTCATGATTACTTTATATAATACTATAAGATATAAAGATTGTCTATTACTCTTGAACAATGAAACTCTTTTCAATTGAATTATATATAATATACAAGTATTTTTTATTTATTATGGCGAATGAAAATGTACTATGTTTTTATAGTTACTTTCATAAATTATGAATTTATATGAAACTGACTGTAAATTATGTTTTTTTTCAGCTATTATAATTTTTATAAAAAGTGG
>JBEHWP010000746.1:0-3450 GCA_040217665.1 Vulcanimicrobiota bacterium | reverse complement strand
TTTTATCTAAAGCTTAATTTACACCATTAAAAAGGATATCGCGGTTAGTCAGAAAAACTCTGAATAAAGATACAAACGGGAACCCATAAATTTTGTTATGGATTCCCGTTCGAACTGGTAATGACAATTTAAAGTTTATCTATAACGAGGGTCTTGGAAAGAAATGCATAAATACGTCCGTCTGCAGACAGTTTAAACTGGCCAGGATCTACATTTTCAAAAAGAGGTTTTACCTGAAATTTATCTTCTTCTTTTGCAAAGTAAAAACTCATTTTTACCCTGGCATAATCAAATGTTGCCATAACTACCACCTTGCCTGTAGCCCTTGCTATAAATGAATAGGGAATATATGAACCCAGGCTTATTGATTTGCCTGTTTTAAAATCATATAATTTTGTTTCGTCACTTGATTTTTTGCTCTTAATGACATTATAAATAACCTTTGTGGGGGCACCTGCTATGTCAGGTATATCAAAACCTTTGTCTATTTCTTTAAGCTCTCCGTCTTTGTATGTTATGAGATGCATTCCGTCTTTTCTCATAACAGAAAAATATCCTGTCACAGGTGATACCATATAGAGTGAACTTATTGTGCCGTCCAGTTTCGTATAGAGTTCATCTATATTCAGATTTTTTTCAAAAGCTGCCGCTCCTGTTTTTGTAATGTCTACTTTTGCAATATATCCGCCCTGTGAGTATTGTTCTTCATCGTAAAAATAACCTTTTACATAAAAGAAACCTTCGTAATACATGCCTATAGGTTCGCTTCTGAAACCGGCTTTGCCTTTTTCATGTTTGAAGACACATTTCATTTCCATTGAATTGGTATCAAGAACAAATAATTTTGTGCCTCCGTCTCCTATTATGAGTAATTTATCCCCTTTATCTGATAATACGACCTGATTAAATCTTGCAACAGCGGCATATGCTGTTTTCCATGAAGTGAGCTTATTATTTTCCAGGTCCAGTTTTAATATGTGTACTGCGTACATGTTCCCTGCTTTTCTCAGTGTTAAATCATCAATTTCCTCCATGCCTACAAGGAGATCTCCTTTATCTGAAAGAAGGCATAACTTGAATTTCTGGAAATTGACTTTATGATCCAGAAAGCCCACCCTGTCTACTTTTATGGCGCCGTAAGAGACCGAAGTGAATGAAAAGAAGAGGAGAGAAAGGAGCATAAGAGAAATTATACATTTTAAATGAGTCATAATAAAATTCCCGGCCTTTCAGCCGTGGATTAAACACCTCCTGAAAATAATTTTATAAAAATTATACCATATAGTGCCTTCATCTTGCAAATAGATTTATAAAGTTATAATTTACAAAGTCAACCTTTCGCTATTAAATAACGGTGGTTCTAACAGAATGATACAGTCTCTCAATCCTGTCTTATTATCCTGTTAATCCTTTAATCCTGTGCATCCCGGTTCAGACATCCCGGTCAATGAATTAAGGGTAGCCATTTAATGACTACCCTTTTCTGAATTTAAGCGTATTTTTTAACTATTTGGTTGCCGGTACTGCTACCTTTTCTACGCTCATAGCTGTAGGCCACCAGTCCCAGGAGTATTTTCTCTGGCCGTTCTGGACAAAGGAAGATACATAGGTTTTGTGAGTTACTGCTAATTCGGTAATCTTAAGGGCTGCAAGGGTCTTAATTTCTTTTGCAGTTGCTTTACCGTCAGAATTTTCATCTATCCATACGTTCATACCGGTAAGTTCGGAACCTGTGAGTTTGCCGTCATTGTTTTTATCAAAACTGGCAAGTTTTTCATATCCGTCTTTGTAACCGTCAGTATTACCGAAAAGGCTTGTTCCGTCAAGGTTTGCTGTCTCGCCGGGCATAAGAAGGATACCGTCATTGGGGCTTACCCATTCCACTACATCTTCAAAACCATCGGAATTAATGTCAAACATTACTACTTTTGCGCCTTCTACGAAACCGTTGTGGGGCATCCACTGTCCGCCTGATGCGTCAAGTTTTCCGTCTCCGTTCAGATCGAGGACTATAGGGCTTGACCAGCCTATGGCAAATGCTTTATAGTTTGTTGTTTTTGTTACTATTCCGCCACCGTAAGACTGTTCTTTTTCACCTGCATCTATATAATATTGAGGGCTTGTTGCATAAGTAAATAATTCACGGCCAACTCCCTGCTGTGTGTCACTGTAGGTTTCATAGCCTTCTTTCTGATAATAGTCTCTTCCGAAAATAGGATTTATTCTAAGAGTTCCATCTGAATTTATACATACCGGATTATTCAATCCTGCAAAATTGCTCAAACTGGCAGTAAATATTTCACTTCCTGCGGGACATGCTGCGAGTGTTGCAAGGAATGCATCGGAAATAACTCCGCCTGATGTGGCCTGAAGAGCTACTAATGTGTCATAAAGACTGGAATTGCCGTAACCGGCTTTAATTAATTCGTCAATAAGATATCCACCTGATTCATTACTCAATACAAAGGTTGTTGCATCTTCCGTAAGCTGAAGATCGATTTTTCCTGATCCTGCGAGAGCAAGTGATGATACGAGTATAACCATCATCGCTGTTAATAATATTTTTTTCATTTTTTTTCACCTCTTAATAAAATTTTTTTAATTTCGAGCAAATTCTCTCCTCTGCCACTTCAGAGAGATTATTTCACTCTCCTTTCATATTTTGATTAATTTTCATTTATTTTTATATTTTTATTATTCCTTTACAATTAATATTATACTCCATTAAATTGAAGATTATGTTACAAAGATGTTAAAAAATTATAAAAATTTCTTAACAATTCGGACGGGGATTCGGGGAGATTATCGGGATGGGCAGGATTTTGCTGGTTTTTATTGATTTTCTGGAACCTGACAAATACAGATGTTGCAGGGATAATTTATAATCACAGTACCGGCGTAAGAGCATCAAATTTTAATCGAGAAGAGCAATAACCCGCGAATGGATTATGGATATTCTTTTCTGTTCAGTGAAATTATAAGTTCCTGTAAACTACTTTCCTGAGCTTTACTTTAACAATTAATATAGTACAGGATTGTTTATCTATCTCAAAAACAATCCGATATTTACCTGCTTCAATTTTAAAAACATTCTCCCTGCTTTTATATTTACTATAATTTATATTATGCTTTTCTAAGTCATGCAATTTTTTATAAACCTTCGCTCTGGTCCTGTGGTCTAAATTCTCTATGTCTTTTTCTGCCTGCCTTGAAATTTTTACCTGCATGGATATTCCTCTTCAATTTCTGATAAGGTTTTTGTTCTTCCTTCGGCTAAATCTTTTCTGGCTTCTTCTAATCCTTCAAAATCTTCCTCTTCTGCAGGTTCAATATTTAATTCTTCATTCTCATCAATATATTTTTCAATAGTGTTTATTATAAAATCCCTCATAGTAAGCTTTTCCTTTAAAGCCTGCATTTTGATTTTATAATGCGTATCTTCCGGAATCT
>JBEHWP010000745.1:0-3477 GCA_040217665.1 Vulcanimicrobiota bacterium | reverse complement strand
TTATATTATATTTCAGGTTTAAATCACGGAGAATATTAAAAATCATCTGTGTATTCTGGGTATCCAGATTTCCCGTAGGTTCGTCTGCAAGAACAATCTTCGGAGAATTGGAAAGGGCTCTTGCTATGGCTATTCTCTGCTGTTCTCCTCCCGACAGTTCTGCAGGTCTGTTGTTGAGTCTTTTCCCCAGGCCCATATCTGTAAGAATCTGTGCCATTCTTTCTCTATCTTCTTTTATAATCTTCCCCCTGCTTATCATGGAGGGGAAAAGGGCATTTTCAAGGGCAGAAAACTCTGCCAGAAGGTAGTGAAATTGAAATACGAAACCTATTGTTTTATTCCTCAGATGAGCCACATCATTATTATTTAATGTGCTTATATCCGTGCCGTCTATAAAAATTTTTCCTTCAGTAGGTCTGTCCAGTGCTCCCAGCATATTTAACAGAGTACTTTTCCCCGACCCCGAGGCACCTACAATGGCAGCAAGTTCTCCGGCTTTTACTGTTAAGTCAATTCCTTTAAGGACTGTGACGGGAACTATGCCGGGATAGGTTTTGGTGAGTTTTATTGTTTCTATTACATAGTTATTCATAAAATTCTTTTCCATTAATGCTATCCTACCCAATAAGTTTCAGGCACACTACAACATCCATCTTTGATGCTCTTCTTGCAGGGAAGATGGCTCCGAGTAAACCTGTCAGAATAGAAGTAACCATGGCGGTGATTATATCGTAAAAGCTGAATTCCATGGGGTAAGAACTGTAAGTAGAGCCTTCAAATTCTATTTCAGTGGAACATTGTTTCAGGCCATAGGCCATACATAGCCCTATTGATGTTCCTACTATGGCACCTATAAGACCTACAATAAGTCCTTCTATGAGAAAAATTCTGACTATACTTCTGTTTGTAGCCCCCATGGCTTTAAGTATGCCTATATCCCTCGATTTTTCAATGACAGATACGACAAGTACACTGGCTATTGCCAGAGCAACTATGACCATGGAGAAATACTTAATCAAATATCCCGTATTATCCTGTGCTTTTATTGCCTGCATGAGGCCGATGTTCGTAGTCATCCAGCTTTCTGCTTCATATTCTGTTTGAGATTTAATCTTCTCTGCCACTTTATCGGCAGAATAAATATCTTTCAGGTGTATTTCAAGTGATATAATGTCATTATCCAGTTTAAAGAGTTGCTGTGCATTGTCAAGGGTCGTAAAAGCAAAACCTCCGTCCAGGTTTCCCACGCCCAGTGAATAGATGCCGCTTACCATACAGGTTCTCGTAACCCCTTCTGCTGACAGAAGGCGCACCCTGTCTTTTAATTTTACTCCCAGATCTTTTGCCAGTTTTTTGCCTATAACTATCTGATCGTTGTTCATAGACAGAAAAGACCCTTCCTTTACTTTATCTGATACATTAACTACTTTATCTGCCATTTCCGGTATTACTCCGTCTACGATAACACTCATAGTCTTTTCTCCTCTTGATATAAAACACTGGCCGCTTGCGTTCGGAGAGAGAGCTTCCACATTTTCATCTATTTTGAATAACTGTTCTTTAAGGAGTGGCCATGACGATACTTTCGCTTTTCTCAGAGAGACTTTTTCCTGGTCTGTAACAAGAAGAGTTCCCGGTTTTACATTGCTTAAATCTATTTCTTCCAGTGTTTTCGGTTCTCTGTCTTTTTCTTTTACGATTATATGGGCACTTGTGCCTGTTACTTTTTTTATGATTTCTGCCTTTGAACCGTTCAGTAATGCAGAAATTACAACAAACATGGCAACACCTATAGTGGCTCCTCCTATTATAAGAATAGTCTGAAGACCACCGGAACGTAAATGTCTTATGGCAATCAGTATTTCGTATGGCATTATAGCGTGATGCGTGATGCGTGATGCGTGATGCGTAAGAGAGCTACTCATTACGCTTTACGCATTACTCATTACGATTTTACATCCTATCTTTAATTATAATTTGATCCGTTAACTTTATACCTTCCCTGATTTCTATATAATCACTGCCTGCGGCACCTGTTATCACTTCTCTTTTTTCCTGTTTCCCTCTGTTCAGTAGAAGAATATATTTTTTATTATTTTCTTTGAATACACAGCTTCTCGGAACGGTAAGACATTTATCTTTTTTATAGATTATAATGTTCACATCTGCCGTCATATCAGGTTTTATATATTCAGGTATAGTGAGGAATTTTATTTTTATTTCTACTGTCCCTGTAGTTGAATTGATGGAAGGGGCGATTTCATAGATTGTTCCTTCAAGTGTTTTATCGGGGTAGGCATCCAGGTTAATACAGGCAGTTTGACCTGTTTTTATGGAAGCAAGCTTTTTTTCGTCAAAATTCACCCTTACTTCCAGTTCTATTTTACTGGCAATCCTGAGCAGTGGAGTTCCGGGCGTTATTCCCTGGCCGGGATTGACATTTTTTTCTAAAATTACTCCGTCTATAGGTGAGGTAAGGACTGTAAATTTCATACGGGCTTTTGCCCCTCTGAGAGCTGCTCCTGCTTCTTTTACTTTCCCTTCTGCCAGTTTTATGTCTTCAGAAAGAGGCTGGTTTATCAATCTCTGAAGTTCTTTTTCTCCTGCTTTTTTATTTTGCAGTGCCACATCATAGCCGGTGCGGGAATTATTTAACTGCTCCAGAGCTTTTAAATTATCCTTACATGCCTGTTCCGTAATCTTAAGGGTTTCTTCTGCACCTTTAAGAAAGGCTTTCCCTTCCTGAAGTGCTGCTTCTGCTTCGTGTATTTCTTCTTTTGTAGGGCTGTTAAGGAGGAGATTTAAATTCGCTTCCATTTCTTCAAGGCTTTTCTGTGAATTTTTATAATTTGTTCCCGCAATTTCATATTGCTGTTTTGGTATTACCCCGTCATTATAAAGCTTTTCCGCTCTTTCCATATCGGATTTACTCTGCAATAGATTTACTTTTGCCTTCTCTGCCGATGCCTTTGCTCTCTCTATGTCTTCTTTCCTCGGGCCATTGAGTAAATCTTCATATTGTGCCTCTAAAAGTTTAACTCTTGCCAGGGCAGAATCTCTGTTTGAAATGGCCGAGGAAAGTTTTTCCTGAAGTTCTGTATTTCTTTTATTATATGTTTCCGAAATAGTGAAATTTTTTTTTGCACCTGACAGTTTCGCTTCTGTTGCGGCAAGATTTGCTTTAGAAGTCTCTATGATTTCTTTTTCCGTACCTCTCAGGATTTTTTCAAGATTTGCTTCTGCCGACAATAGATTTCCTTCTGCCTGTTCCACGTCTGCTCTGTACTGTTCGTCTTTAAGGGTCAGAATTGTTTCTCCTTTTGATACAGTGGCACCTTTATCTTTTGGTATTTCTTTGATTATCCCTGTTATTTCGCTGCTTATAATTGTTTCTTTTACAGGATAAACTCTTCCTGTTGCAGCAATACTCTGAAGTATATCTTTTTCCTCCGCGTATACTGTAGTAAGAGGTTTTGA
>JBEHWP010000744.1:0-3479 GCA_040217665.1 Vulcanimicrobiota bacterium | reverse complement strand
GTGAGTAGTGAGTAGTGAGTGAAAAATCTATAATTTACTACTCACTACTCACTCTATTACTCTAAATATACTGTAAAGGATTTTTAAAAATTGCATTACTTCATAATAGGAACAGCAGGCCATATAGATCATGGCAAGACTACTCTGATTAAATCCCTCACAGGAATAGAAACAGATAGGTTGAAAGAAGAAAAAGAAAGAGGTATTTCTATTGACCTTGGTTTCGCCTATCTGGATTCCGGGAGAGGAGAAAAATTCGGTATAGTAGATGTACCCGGTCATGAAAAATTTATAAAAAACATGGTTGCCGGTGCAGCAGGCATGGATATAGTTCTGCTTGTAGTGGCTGCGAATGAAGGGGTAATGCCTCAGACAATAGAACATCTTGATATTGTAAGATTTTTATCCATAAAAAAAGGAGTTATTATTATAACAAAAACTGATCTTGCTACGGAAGAACAGATAAAAAATACAAAAGAAGAAATACTGGAACTTGTACAGGGGACATTCCTTGAAGGTTCTCCTGTAGTTTTATTCTCTTCTACAGATGGCAGAGGCATAAAAGAACTGAAGAAAATACTTGAAGACCTGTACGAACATGTTGAAGCAAGAGATATAAATGGACCGGTTATATTACCGGTTGACAGGGTATTCACTATATCTGGCTTTGGCACGGTAATAACAGGGACACTTCAAAAAGGAACCATACATAAAGGCGATATCCTGGAATTTCAACCTCAGAAAAAAGAAGCAAGAGTTCGTAATATTCAGGTACACAATGATTTTGTAGACAGTGCCTGTGCAGGCCAGAGAGTGGCAATAAATATTACAGGTGTTGAGAAGGAAGATATAGAAAGAGGTAACTGGCTGGTATGTAAGGAAGTTTTTTCACCGGTAAAATTTATTGATTGTTATTTTACGAGATTATCACATTATAAAAAGGAATTCAAATCAGGACAAAGAGTAAGAATTCATATAGGTACAAATGAAATAATAGGAAGAATAAACTTTACAGAAGATGATGAAATAAAACCGGGAGAGAGCAGGATAGTACAGTTTAATTTAGAAAAACCTGTTATAGCTTCCTATGGAGATCATTTTATTATAAGAAACTATTCACCTATGGAAACTATAGGAGGGGGAAAAGTACTTTCCGGAGGAGACAAAAAACACAAAAAAACCGATAAAAAATTGATTGAATATCTCAGGGAACTTGAAAAAGGTGAAAAAGATGATAGAATAGAACAGGAAATACTTCACAGTCCATTTCAATCGTACAGTAAATTCACCCAGCAGGGTCATGAAGAGGATATAAAAAAACTTATTGAAGAGAAAAAAATAATTCTATTACAGGATAGTCTGCTTCATATTAAAGATTTAAAGCTTATAGAAGAAGAATTAATAAAAATCGTGACAGATTTTCATAAAAATAATCCTTTAAGAATAGGAGCAAATCCAGTAGAAATCACAAAATTAATAACAAAATACAGAAATAACCTGAAAGGCAAACTCTTAAGAGACATTCTTGAAAGGATTCCTTCTCTTGAGTTTAAAAGAGGAAGATTTAAACTTAAAGATTTCAAGATAATATTAAATGACAGACAGGAAAGATTAAAGAATGAGATTTTATCAATCTTTGAAACAGGTTTCTTTAAACCTCCGTCTCTTGAAGAAATAAAAGAAAAATTTGGAAAGAATTCAGATTTCAAACAGGTATTTGCCTATCTCCTGGAACAGAATCTGATAGTATCGGCAAAAGAAGCAATTATGTTTCATAAAAAAGCCATAGAACATGCGAAAGAGATTATATACAGGGAGATAAAATCGGAAGGAAAAATTACTGCTGCAAAAGCAAGAGACCTCTTTAATACAAATAGAAAATATGCTATAGTATTACTCGAATATTTTGACAGCATTAATTTTACAAAGAGAACAGGTGATAACAGGATTTTATATGGGAATCGCAATATGTGACAGAAACGGCAATTTTTATAGCAAATTATAAATAACTATACTTTTGCAGATTTCTTAAAAACATTTGTAATTCTTAAATTTAAGGCTAATTAGCTATTAGATGTAAGTTATACATGGGAGTAAATGGGGTCTGGTGGCCTTCACGGACTTCAAATCCGCTGATGGGCAGGTTGAACTGTCCATGGTAGGTTCGATTCCTACATACTCCCGCCATATTAATCGTGACGCGTAACGCGTGACGGGTGATGCGTGGTTTATTGAGAATTTTCTTAATATATTAAGCATTACGCTTACGATAATAAAACAATGAGGTGAAATTAAAAATGTCTGACGAAAAAAAAGTTTTCCCAGTTCCTGTTAAAGGAGGATCTAAATGCAGAGGTTGCAAAGGCACTCTGGAAGGGAATAAATATGTAAAGGTTGCCGGTAAAAAATGGCATAAAGAGTGTGCTGTAAAAGCAGGTAAAAAGATACCAAAAGAATATGCGGAAGTATAAACGGCTCTAATAGGACGAACGGTTAGAGGTAAAAAGGAGGCAAATTTGTTTGAAAAATTTTGAGACTAAAGACATAAGAAATGTAGGACTTTATTCCCACGGAGGAGTAGGGAAAACATCTCTTGCTGAAGCCATGCTTTATAATGCAAAGGTAATAGACAGACTTGGTTCTGTAGACAAAGGAAATACTGTTTGTGATTTTGACCCGGATGAAATCATGAGAAAAATGAGTATATCCTCTGCCATAGCACCTCTGGAATGGAAAGGGAAAAAAATAAATATTATCGATACGCCGGGATTTATAGATTTTGTAGGTGACGTAACAGGAAGTCTTAGAGTTGTTGATGCAGGTATAGTCCTTCTCTCTGCCGTAGCAGGAGTGGAAGTGGGTACTGAAATCATGTGGCAGCTTATGGAAGAACATAAATTGCCAAGAATAATATTAGTAAATGCAATGGATAAAGAAAACGCAAATTTTGACCAGGCTCTGGATAAATTTAAAGAGGTGCTGTCTGAAGATATTATACCTCTGCAACTTCCCATAGGCAGTTCTGAATCATTTAAAGGTATAGTAGATCTCATAAAAATGAAAGCTTTTATATGTTCAAACGGACAGTATAAAGAAGAAAATATCCCTGCAGATATGAAAGATAAAGTGGATGAAATAAGAGTTGCTCTCGTAGAAAAGATAGCAGAAAATGATGAAGAACTGATGGATAAATATTTCTCCGAAGGAGAATTATCTCAGGAGGAATTACAGAGAGGTTTGCGTAAAGCTTTTGTTAACTGTGGAATAACTCCTGTTATATGTGCTTCTGCCCTGAAAAACATGGGAGTTTCTTTAATTATGGATTTGATTGTTGACACATTCCCTACCCCTCTTGAAGGAAGACCTATAAAAGGACATAAACCTTCAGGAGAAGATGTAGAGATAAAATGTTCTCCGGAAGCTCCTCTTTCTGCTTTAGTTTATAAAACAATGGCAGATCCTTTTGTAGGTAAATTGAG
>JBEHWP010000743.1:0-3480 GCA_040217665.1 Vulcanimicrobiota bacterium | reverse complement strand
AACTTTTAACGGAAAAATATCTGAAAGGTAAAGTGGATTTTACATCTACAAAAGAAGGAACTACATTTAATGTGAGATTTTCTGTTCAGTGAGTCGTAAATGGTGAAAAGTGAAGGGTGAAGGGTGAAGAGAGTTTATAGTTAAAAGTTGAGAGTTGAGAGTCTGGTGCTAAACCCGCAACAATCAAACCCTCAATTTATGTAACGCATCACGCATCACGCATCACGCATCACGATTATATTATCACACATCACGTTTCCTAACAATGGAGAATAAAAATGACAAAATATCTGATAACAGGGGGCTGTGGTTTTATAGGTTCCCACATAGCTGAAGAAGTATTAAAAGATCCGGAAAACATAGTTATTATAATAGATAATTTATCATCCGGATATTTAAAAAATATTGAACATATAAAAGATAGAGTGGAATTTATAGAAGCAGATATAAGAGATTTCAACAAAATACTTCACGCAATGAAAGGTGTGGATTATGTTTTTCATGAAGCTGCTCTTGTTTCGGTTTTCGATTCTATAAATCGCCCTCTTGATAATCACAGTATAAATCTGACGGGAACTCTTAATGTTCTTGAATGTGCCAGAAGAAATAAAGTAAAAAGAGTAGTTCTGGCAGGTTCTGCTGCAGTATACGGCAATGATCCTGTTCTTCCGAAGATTGAAACAATGGTACCATGCCCTCTGACTCCATATGGAATTGCAAAGACAGGAAAAGAGTATTACGGAAAAATTTATTCGGAACTATATAATTTACCTGTCATATCACTGAGATATTTCAACGTATTCGGCCCGCGGCAGGATCCGTCTTCTCCATATTCGGGTGTCATCTCAAAATTTACAGATAATATCCTGTCAGGCAAATCCCCCGTTATATTCGGCGATGGTCTGCAGACAAGGGATTTTGTATTTGTAAAAGATGTGGTAAAAGCAAATATTCTGGCTATGAACAGTAAGAAAGTTAAGGGCGGAGAAGTATTTAATATTGCCACAGGCATTTCGGAGAATCTTATAACATTACTGGAAATAATAAATAAAATTGCAGGAAAAAATATAAAGGCAATCTATAAAGAGGAACGGGAAGGAGACATAAGACATTCTGCGGCAGATATAACAAAAGCCAGAGAGATACTGGGATATGAACCTTCTTTTACTCTGGAAGATGGGATGAAGATAATTATTTCAAAGATAAAATAATATCTTATCCATATGCTTTATCTCCCTTCAATCGCTATGAATATACTGACCTGACCATAAGCAATGTAATAAAAAGTTTCCTCCCGTGACGAGTCATGGGAGTATATATATTCACTAATTTATTTCTCTACCTCTACATTTAAAATATGCCTGGCAGCTTTCCCTGATAATTTTGCCCCTATATAACCTCCGAGAAATGGCATTGCCGCCATCGCAGTCCCGGCCACCAGGCAGGCAGCACGTGCTACAGGGCCTGAATGTGCGAATGTTGCACTCATGACACTGTTAATGGATGGGGATGAGTATGCCAGAAATCCTAAAGCGCCAATTGTAGCTATTCCTCCTGATATACCTGCTGCAGTTCCGAATGCTTCTGTGAAGTTTACAATTTTCTCCTTAAAAGTTTCTTTCCGAAGTTCCCCTGATGTTACATTATTTTCCTGAGAAATTTCCATGGCTGCAAAATTTTTAAGTTTTTTCATAAGTTCTATATTGGCATCTTCTGTTCTTCCGTTAAATATAGTTATATCTTTAATCTCTTCCCCATCTTTTCTGGCAACTAAAATACCTGAAATATTTCCAGTAGAAACATTTTTTATCGGTCCCTGACTGATTTTCATAAAAAATCATCCTCTCTGTGTATAAAATTATAGAATTATCCTTCTACTATAGAATATTCAGATATCTAAGGAAAAGTTTCATTTATTTACTATAGTTTTGCACTTTTTTTAAAACTATAATTTATCCAGACAATGTCACTTTTGATAAAATGGGTACGAACTTATCTGGAGCGGTACTAAGAATTAAAATTAGCCTTTAAACTTCGGCATAACCGGCTGTCCCTGGGAAACAGGTTTACAGAGAAATGTCAGATAATTCAGGTGTTTCATCTTATACATAAGATTAAGAAATATTATAACAGTACTTATTATGATTGCTATCAGGTAGCCAGTACCTAACGTAAAATTACTATACCATATAAATAAATAGCTCAGTATACCGTTTAAGACAGTAAATATGGAAATACATACAAGGGAATCTGTGAGCAATTCAAGATACCAGTGTAAAACTACGAGTATAAGAAATAATATCTGAAAAAAGGCAGCTACTATAATTATTCTGAATACAGGAACTATATCTTCTGCATTATATCCAAGAAACTTTATTATATAAGGAGCTATAATAAATATTATAAGGGTAATTAAAAATTGTATTTCCGTTATCTGGAGTAACTTTTCCTTCAGGGCTGAAATCAAAAGAGCTCTTTTATTTTCTATTTCTTCATAGATTCCCTCATAGAGTATGGTATTTATATATTTTCTCAGTCCTTCGTAAAAATCTGTTTCTACCTGCAGAAAAAATACTGACATGGCAGGAATTATTGTGAGTGCTGCCAGAAATGAGGAAGTGTCATAAGGATAATGGGCACGAAAAACTGTTTCTAAAGTAATGCCATAAGGAGAATACCATATAACCAGTTTATCAAGCCAGTACCCGAGATTATATAAAAAAGCAGCCAGTGCAAGCTGGGGGTATTTATTAAAATATCTCGTAAATTCAAAAATCCTGTCTTCTCCCCAGGTAAATTCACTTTTTATACGTCCTAGAAGAAAGATTACAATTGCAACCTGCCCCAGGGTAAAACCTGCAAGATAACCTTCAGTCTGCCAGTAATTGCCCATTATCATAGCAGTAAGAAAACTTAAAGTAAAACCTGCAAAATATATGAGAACTACTTTCACATAATCCCTCAGAGATGACAGAAAAACCATTATTATCCACTGAAATGATACGGCACAGAATAAAATTACAAACAAAATCTTCAGAATAAAATTTACAGTTGAAAAAGATATGAAGATAGAGGAAGAGAGAAAACATATGAGTCCACATAAACTCATGGCACCTGCAAAATTAGGAAATAGTGCAGAATATTCTCTCTGATACAATCTATCTGAAATAAAACGTGTCAGAATCAACTGAAATATACCTGTAATAATCAGAGAGAAGGTATAGACATAGACTATTATAACCCTGAATAATACCATATGGGGCTGAACAGAATAGGCACCGGCAAATATACTTAGTCCTGCTATTGAGATAACTGCAAAAAGCCATGGCCCTGAAGATATGATAAGTGAAATGAGATTCGCTTTAAAATCACTGACATATCTGTCTTCGTGAAGTAATTTTTTTAATAGAAAACCTATGCCTGCCATGGGTAGTGTAAACCTTTCTATATATCGTAAATGGTAACGCGTAACGCGTAACG
>JBEHWP010000742.1:0-3488 GCA_040217665.1 Vulcanimicrobiota bacterium | reverse complement strand
ATACCGATACTGTACAGCTTATTCCGTCTTTCTGAAAGACCAGATATTTAATCATTAATTCATCGAAATATTTTTTCCCTTCAGCTCCTGCTTTACTGTATTCCTCTTTATATATATCTGCATAAAGGGCTGAACCACTGCTCATTATAGTAGGATTCCAGGAAGGAATATAATTTAACAAAATGGTAAACAGTATAATACCTGCAATACATGTCAATTTTGCAATCAATCTCCTGCTGCATGTGTATAGCAATAAAATTCCTGCTGCCATATTAATTAAAATACCAATCTTTAAACTATTCTGTACACCAATAAAAGGAATAAGTATAAAACCTGTCAGAAAAGAGCCCAGAATACATCCAAGTGTATTAATAGCATATATATCGCCTATATGCTTCCCTATCTTTTTTATACTCTGAGTATATATCTTACCTACAAGGGGAAAGACAAAGCCCATTATGGTAGTAGGTATTAACATAACAAGAAAACAGAAAAAAAAGTTGGCCAGTAAAATCATATTATAGGAACCTTTTAATCTGGGGAAAAAGTATATAACATAAAGGGGTATTCTACCAAGGAGAGGAATTGTAATCAGGCATGAAAGACTTATCAGTATTTCCAACCATCCAAAGGATAAAATACTAAAATCATTTCTTCTGGATAAGAAACTGTATATGATACTGCCGAGAGCAATACCGAATAAAAAAGTGGCAAGCATGGTGGAGAAAGCATAGGTAGAACTTCCAAGAGCCAGTGATATAGCTCTTGTCCAGGCAAGTTCATAAATCATGGAACCAAAGCCTGTAAACCCGAAGATTATAAAAATAAGCCATGTTATCTTATCTGTTTTCTTTACCATATCTTCCACTACTTTTTCTTTTATTGCAGAAGATACATTTCCGACGCCATTATTTAAACTGTATACAAGAATACCTATAGCAATGTTTATAAAAGCTGCCATGTAAAGAGTTCCTGTTATACCAAGGTTACTGATCAAATAAAATCCTGCCATAATAGTACCAAGAACAGCACCGGCAGTGTTAATAAAATAAAGGAATCCAAGCTTTCTGCTCAATTCCTGTGAATTTATTATTAAAAATTTTGATAATAACGGCAGAGTCCCTCCCATGCAAAAAGTCGGAACAATCAATACTATCATACAGAGTATAAAACGGATGATACTTATTGTATAAAAAGGGAGGTAGGAAAATTGCAGATAAATTGATTCCACTATATTAAACATTACAGGTGTAAAGAGACAGTATATACCAATAAACGCTTCCAGAAAACCATACATTAAAAAATCAGGATAACCACCGATTTTCCTTAACATATTTTTAATTTTGCCATCGGAATCTGCCCACATGCCAAGAAAATAACTACCTAGAGCCAGGCCACCCATAAAAGCAGTTATGACTGTACTTATGGCAAATGTTGTATGCCCGAAAATAAGGCCAAGCATTCTTCCCCATAGAACCTGATAAATCAGCCCGCACATCCCTGAAAGAAGAAAACATAAACATAAATAAAGAAATATTTTTTCTGTAAATTTTTGTTGATCACTCATATAATTAAATCTTCTTTCTAAATTTATATGAGATGATTGAGAAAATTCTACTTTCTTTCCTCTATCATTATGATTATTCGATTTAATTTTTCTTCTATTCTGTTAAACCGTTCATTTACTTCAGCTTTAGAGCTGTTAAACTGTCCGTCAACCCTGTTAAACTGTCCGTCAACTTTATTGAACTGGCTGTCAACCTTATTTAACTGTTTGTCCACTTCTATCTTGAACTCATCAAGTTTTTGCACTATTTTTTTTATCTCAGATTCCATAATAAAAACCTCCTAAAAATTTTATATTATTCAGGTATTTCAACCATGAATGAAAATTATCCTTTTATTTCTGTAAAGAATTCTTAATATAAAAATTCTTTACAGAAAAATAATATAATGTATACCATAACTTATCAAAATTCAGATAAATAGTGAGTGGTAAATAGTAAAGGCAACGAATCAATATATTCAGCAACTATGTATCTGTCACAACCTCTCTCCTGGTAATTCGAAAAATCCTGAAAATCCCGGTCAATAATATATTATATTTATAATTCCTTCTTCTCCTGCAAATACTACCTCAACTATATATGTTTCTATTTCTTCCAGACTATTAAAGGTACGTGATGATTGTTCAAACTTATACCCTGAAGCATCTATATATATGTCAAAACATTCATAATCATACATAGAAGTTAATTCTACAGTGGAAACAATTTGTTTTTTTTCTGCGACCATTTCGTCTGTAAACCATATAAATATCTCTTTATGACAGGCTGTTGTGTCATTATTAAGGAAAACTCTTCTTTCACCTTCATATGTTCTGTGGCCACAATAAGGTGTAATTTTTTTTCTCCTCTTTTTATCTTCAGAAAAGCGATTAATTTTTTGTATTATCTCATCTTCTTTAACAGGTTCTTCCAGCGGTTTAACAGGCGACAGAGGTTTTTCAGGTAATTTTTCAGGACATAATTTTTCATAACACCTGTCAAGGTCTTCTATCATAGCTCTGACATGTTCATACCGGTCTTCCGGATATCTTTCCACTGCACGGGCAACAATACGTTCTATATCTTCCGATATATTCTTATTAATATTTCTCAGACGTTCGAAATAAAAAAAATTCACAGGTACTATTCCTGTCAGCAAACAGTGCATTGTTGCACCGAGAGAATAAATATCCGTCCTTGGTTCAGGTTTGCCGGCAAATAATTCCTCAGGGGCATATTGAGGTGTGCCTATAGCTGTCATTGTAAGTCCGGGAGTTACTGTTCTCGCAAGCCCCATATCTACAATTATTATTTTCCTGTCAGAATCTCTGAGCATTACATTCTCAGGCTTTAAATCACGATATATTACAGGAGGAGATTGATTGTGCAGGTAATCCAGAGCATCTAATATCTGTTTGGCCCATTCAATTACAATGGCTTCAGGAATTCCGTTTCCCCGGTAATCTTCCGTCATTATCATATACAGATCCTTGCCTTCAATATAATCCATAACAAGATAATAACGATTGTTTTCAATAAAAGCATCCTTTGAAATAGCCAGATTGGGATGAGACAGTCCATAAAAAATTTCCTTTTCTCTTTTAAACCTGACATCCAGATATTCCTGTTCTTCAGGCGTATCGCAGGAACTTTTAAGCATTTCTTTCACAGCACAGATGCTATTGTTTGTTCTGTCCAGCCCTTCATATACAGAACCAAAACCACCTGTTTTAACCAATCTTTTAATTTCATATCGATTATTTAGGATTACACCTGCCATTAATGTACCGTCTGTTTCAGTATCAGTAAGTTTTTCTCCGCATCCCTGACAGAATTTTGCCTGATTTGCATTTTTAAAATTACATTTACCGCAGAAAATAGCCATTTAATTCCCCCGTTATCACTAATTACCGCTACAGATAAGTTCATACCCATTTCTAA
>JBEHWP010000741.1:0-3488 GCA_040217665.1 Vulcanimicrobiota bacterium | reverse complement strand
GTGTCGGAAGATGTTCAAATACCGGAAGAAACTGATAAAGACAAAATTCTGGAAGGGAAAGGTAAAATTCTTGTCATGGATGATGATGAAATGTTACGGGAAGTACTGGAGATAATACTGGAAAGATTAAAATATGATTTTACCATGACAGAAGACGGAGAAGAAGCAATTAAATTATATAAGCAGGCAAAAGAGGAAGGAAATCCATTCGATGCAGTAATAATAGATCTGACAATTCCGGGAGGCATGGGTGGGAAAGAAGCAATGGAAAAACTCAGGGAAATAGATCCCGATATTAAAGCCATAGTATCAAGCGGATATTCAAGTGATCCTGTAATGGCAGATTATAAAAAATACGGATTCAGTGCAGTTATTCTTAAACCCTATGGTATAGAAGAACTGAGTAAAACTCTCTACGATATAATCGTGATGCGTGATGCGTGATGCGTATAAGTAGACCTGAGAACCTATCCCCAAAGTCACCCCATACCTTTCCACTGCCAGGCTCCTCCGAAAAATCTATAATCCTCCTGAAAGAAAACCTGTTTCTACAGACATTTATTATTTTGCCTCTATTTGATGTACAAATGTCTGTTAATACGGTATATATTTTTCTCCAGAACCTGGCAGCGGAAAGGATGTAAAAAAATATTACTTTTTCAGATAGGTTCTAAATAAAAAATCCGAAATCTTTCAGAAGTTTTTTCACCTTTTTATCGCCCCGGTCAAGCATATGGGCAATCTGAAGATGGACTATGGCACTGTTATATTTCTCTCTCAAGATTGCTATTTCGGCAAAAGCGATTCTGGCTTCTTTATTGTGGGGATCTGTCCTTACTCCGTTTAAAGCAGCACAGTAAGCATCAAAAGGAAGGTCTTTTTTAAGGAATAATTCACAGGCTTTAAGATATGTATTTGATGCTTTTTCCTTAAGTCCGGCTTTCCAGTAAGATGTTCCCAGGGCATAATAAAATCTCGGTTCTTCAGGATTTTTCTCAATAGCTTTCAAAAAATAATATTCTGCCATGGTAATCTTATTTCTGAATAGATACATGCCTCCCAGCAAAAATTCTGGATATGTGGCGAGATGTTTTATTTCCAGAGCAAGTTTATTCTCACTGTCAATTTGAAGTGCTTTATCTGCATAGAAGAGAGCAAATAATATAATACCTTTCTGTAAATAAACCATACCTGCTTTGGCCATATACTTACTTTCTTCTTCATAATCACCGAGTTCGTAAGAGGTTCTGGCTACATCCAGATATCTTATGGCATTATCCTGATCCTTTTCGCATGCTTCTATGAAAAGAGACTGAGCCCCGGAATAACATCTGTCCCTTAAAAATCCTTCAGCCTCCTGTGAAAGTTCATTTGCTTCTTTTTCCTGTTTTTCTTCGAAATATTTATTAAGTGACGGAGGTATATAAATATTGGAAGGTTTTTTCTCAAACACTGCCAGGAAATTACTTACAGTCCGCCCCGGTCTTATGAGATATTTACCTTCAACATATAACCCTGTTGAAGTTCCTCCGTCCAGATTACAGGCATAATAAGCTCCCAGAGATTTCATTATCCGGCCTGTTTCCTGAAGAGATACATCCCTGTCAATACCGGTTATTAACAATTTATTATCCCCCGTTATACCCAGTACACTCCTTCTGGTATTTCTATAAATCCCCTGATCTTTATGGCCTTCCTGGGGATTAAAATAATAGGTATTTCCTTTATAAACAAGGGTAGGGCCGGAACATATGACACTCTTCCATCTGGATAAATCGAGATATCTCCCTATACAGCCGGTAAAAAGGATAAAGTCAGATCTGTTATTATAGTCTATACAGAGAGCGGAACCGTTATATCCTTCATTTACAAGGTTTCCTTCCATTACAAGATTTCCAATGGGGTAGCCTTCATTCAGGTCAAAATAAGTGCCGTTTATAAGAACCTTCGGGTGATATAACTCAATTATTTTATCCATTGTATCCACAGGATAAGTATCTTCTATGGCATCAAATCCCGGCGGAACAAGAGGAGTAACATAAACAGAAGGATCATTCAGGTCTACTTTTATCAGGTGGATATCCGTTCCATTAACCACAGGTGAAGAATAATTTATAGGTTCACATGTTCCCGGTAAAGAGAGAAGGAAAAAGATTAAGAGAGTGAAAAGTGAAAAGTGAAGCGTGAAGTGTAGGGACGCCCCCCTGTGTTCGCCCTGTGATGGGTGAAGGGCGAGTCGTGAGTCGTGAAGCGTGAAGCGTGAAGCGTGAAGCGTGAAGCGTGAGTCGGAAATAGTGAATAAATGAGTCATAAATAAAAAAATATTCATAGTCTCTTATAAACCCGTGAAGGTATCTCTTTCCCTTCCTTTTTCATTAATTCCATATAGGTTTTGTAATATTTTTTTGCTTCTTCTTTACTGCCGCCTTTATATAAAGCATCGGCAAGGTTAAGGTGAGCAGGTGTTCTGCCGGGAGAAAGCTTCAGAACATAGGTGATTACAAAAATTGCATCTCCGGTCTTACCTGCCTGTTCCATAAAAAACCCGTAATCATTTACAGCAGAAATAAAGTCATTATAGGTCATATATTTATTAAAATCACTTTTTTCGTAATCTTTTTGTGAGTTAAAATGAAAAACCCATTTATCTCCAAGGACAGAAATGGCAGTCTTTATAACTTTCCAGCCATCATTACTGCCTTTTCTGTATTCTTCAAGTGCCTTCTTATGGGCACTTCTGAGGAATTTAACTTCCATCTCACAGGCATCATAATAATGACCCGGATAGAACATGGTATTTAATTTTTCCGATGCTTTATCTATTTCGCCGGAGGCAAGGAGAGATTCCACTTCTTTCAGAGTATCTGCCGAAGGGTCTTCATGCCACTCCTTCACGATTACAAGTTTTTCTGACTGTTTATCCCATCTGTATGTTGCTCCGTAATAAAAAGCCGAAAAAGGCATCTGAGAATAAATATGAATAAGCCCGTCTTCTTCATCATAAAAAACATCTGTTTTGGCTATATTCAACTCGCCGTTAAATTCTATTCTGCCGAAATAGCGGAATATACCGTCTTTACCTCTCCCTGTAAGGATTATCTTTGTCCTGTCATCAGGCATGGTTATTATAAAAAAACTTTTTATGCCATCAGGAAGCCAGGAAGAAGGGAAATTCTGTACATCTCTTATATCTGAAGACCCTCCCCCTTTTATATGGTTGAGGACATCTTTCGATACAGGGTGTGAAGCCCATGCCGGAAGAGAAAGAAAGAGAAAAACAATTAAGATAATAAATTTTTTTATAAAAATTTTCATTTATTCGACCTCCCTCAGGAACTGTCAGGAAATAACTACATCATATTTACAATTTATATCGTGACGCGTAACGCGTAACGCGTGACGCGGGGATACTAAGTACCGCTCCAGATAAGTTCATACCCATTTCTAAAACCTGTCCCTGTCCGGACTCTTCCGGAAAAGATATGATC
>JBEHWP010000740.1:0-3495 GCA_040217665.1 Vulcanimicrobiota bacterium | reverse complement strand
GGCGATCCTTCCAATAATCCTGCAGGAAAGATCTTCTCTTCTGATAAATCGGAGTGGAAACTTTACTGGGGAGGCGATCTTCAGGGTATTATAGATAAACTGCCATATATAAAAAGCCTTGGGGCTACAGCTATATGGATTACTCCTGTAGTTGAAAATACTGAAGATCTGTATGTATACGGTACAGAAAAGATAAGTGCCTATCATGGCTACTGGGGAAAAGATTTTAAGAGAATAAACTCTTATTTCGGTTCAATGGAAACGTTTGATATGCTTGTAAAGACTGCCCATGACATGGGTATAAAGATAATACTTGATTTCGTTCTGAACCATACAAGCCCTTACGGTCAGGGATGTGACGGTGCAGTTTATGACAGCGGAGTCCTTAAAGCAAATTACAGTAAAGACCCTGATAACTGGTTTCACCATAAAGGCTCTATAGATTTTACTGTTTTGAATGAAAGGGAATGGGAAGATAAGAGTCTTTTTGATCTTACAGATTTTAATCATAATAACCCTCAGGTAGATACTTATCTTAAAGAAGCCGGTCTTATGTGGCTGTCTCATGGTATAGACGGTTTCCGTATTGACACAGCCCGTCATATACCATGTAAATATATGAAATCTTTTGCCGGTGAGATATACTCTAAAAAAGATGTCTTTATTTTCGGAGAATGGTCTTTTGGAAATTTTAGAAATGAAAGTGACAGGGAATTTGCTCTGAAAGGAATTGTAAAATTTGACAGAGAAAGTGACATATCTGTCATAGATTTTAACCTTCAGGAAGCTATAACAGCTTCTATAGCCAGAAACATGAGTTTCACTTTAATACCTGAAGCACTCAGGCTTGATGAAAAACTGAAAGACCCCTATTCTATGGTTACATGTGTCGATAACCATGATATGCCCAGGTTTATTTCTACTGCCATAGCAAACGGGGCTACTGAACGTGAAGGAAAGAAAAAATTTGAAATGGCCATATATCTTATAATGACATCGAGAGGTATACCATGTATATATTACGGGAGTGAACAGTTTATTCATAATGATACTCCTTCTACATGGGGCGTCGGAGGAGAACCTTATAACAGACAGATGATGAATAATTTTTCAACTGACGGGACTTTTTTTAAGAATATAAATAAACTGGCAGTATTAAGGCAAAATAATCCTGCCATATCGAGAGGGATACAGAAAATACGTTTTGTAAGTGATGACGTGTATGTTTATGAGAGAGAACTGAACGGAAGTGTTGTACTCGTAGCCATGAACAAAGGCAAAAGAGGAAATGTAAATATTTCGACGTCTCTTCCTGACGGATTATACGGTATTTCTTCGGAAAAATATAAAAAGATTCTTGGCAGGGATATAAAGGTTAAAGACGGAAAAGTTACGCTTAAATTAAATCAATATGAAGTGGGAGTTTGGGGCTTTGTGAAGAGTGAAAAGTGAAGAGTGAAAAGTGAGCAGCAGGGGCGAACCGTGTTCGCCCGGTACCGGTAAAACATGCATCACACATCACGAACCACCTGTCACGCATCACGCGTTACGCGTCACGATTATTACCCATCACCTACGTGACTGATAAAAAAAGGAGAGAAATGTAAAACAATGATAGACGTAAAATTAATCTGTGAAAAAACTGAATTTGTAAAAGAAGAACTTGTGAAATTAAATGCTACAGCACCTGTAGATGATATAGTATCACTGAACACAAAGAGGCGGGAATTTACTTATGAAGTGGAACGTCTTAAAGAGAAGAGAAACAGTACGTCAAAACAGATTGGAAAGATGAAGGATAAAGAAGAAAGAGAAAAGCTTATCGTAGAAATGAGAGAAGTGGGGGATAAAATCAGGGAACTGGATGAAGAGATAAAAAAGGTGGAAGAAGAACTTGCTGAGAAATTACTTCTTGTACCAAATCTGCCCCATGAGTCTGTCCCTGTTGGAAAAGATGATACAGAAAATATAATCGTGCGAACTGAAGGAGAAAAAAAGAATTTTGACTTTAAGCCCCTTCCTCACTGGGAAATTGGCGAGAAGCTCGGTATAATCGATTTTGAACGGGGTGTAAAGCTTTCAGGTACAAGATTTTATGTAATGAAAAAAGGAGGTTCTAAATTACAGAGAGCTTTGATTAACTGGATGCTCGATGTCCATACGGAATATCATGGCTATACGGAAATATATCCTCCTTATATGGTAAAAGGTGAATGTCTTGTCGGTACAGGAAATCTTCCCAAATTCGGTGAAAACCTTTATAGAGATGCAGAAGAGGATCTCTGGTTTATCCCCACTGCCGAAGTTCCTGTAACAAACCTTCACAGAGGAGAGATTTTAGAAGGAGAAATGCTTCCTCTTAATTATGTGGCTTATACGGCATGTTTTCGGAGAGAAAAAATGTCAGCCGGAAAGGATACGAGAGGCATTAAGAGAGGCCATCAGTTTGATAAGGTAGAACTTGTAAAGGTTGTGCCAGTAGAGAAATCTATGGAAGAACTTGATAAACTTGTAGGTGATGCAGAGGATATACTGAAAAGACTTGGACTTACCTACAGAGTCGTAAAAATGTGTACAGGCGATCTGAGTTTTACAGCCATGATTAAATATGATCTGGAAGTATGGTCTCCCGGATGTAATGAATGGCTTGAAGTCTCAAGCTGCAGTAATTTCGGCGAATTTCAGGCAAGAAGAGCCGGTATAAGATACAGGCCAGAACCGAAAGGTAAGCCTGTTTTTGCCCATACCCTGAACGGTTCTGCCCTTGCATTGCCAAGGACTGTAATTGCCATACTGGAAAATTATCAGCACCCTGACGGCACTGTTCTGGTTCCAGATGTGCTTAAACCTTATATGAGGGGAATGGAAAAACTGGAAGCATAAATTTTGTAATCCGGTGAGTGGAGGGTCGTGAGTAAAAATTCTACTCACGACTCACGACTCACGACTTACGACTTTAATGGATAATATAAATATAAAACTCGATATTGCCTTTAAATTAAAAGAAATAGGTGATTACAGAGGTGCCGAAGAAGAACTTCTTGAAGGTTTAAACAGAGCACCTGATAATAATCTTTTGCTTACAAGCCTTGCAGACCTCTACTGCCGGCAGGACAGGCTCGATGAAGCTTCATCTATTGCAGATGAAGTGTTGTCGAGAGAAATTAATAATCAGAGAGCTCTTATAATAAAGGGAGACGTGTCTCTTAAAAAAAGAAAATATAAAGATGGCATTGAGTATTTCAGAACTGCCATGTCTGTCGGAGAAAATCCTTATGTTTCCAGGAGACTGATACAATCTCTTATGAAGAATAACGAGTTCTCCGAAGCAGTAAATATCTGTCATGAGTCACTTTCAAAAAGACCTGGTGATCTAAAAACCCTTACCTTTCTTGCAAGATGCTATAAGCATTTGAAACTCTATAAAGAAGCAACGGACATTTATGAAGGACTTGTAAAAAAATGTCGTGACGATAAATTTCTTTACAGAGAATA
>JBEHWP010000739.1:0-3498 GCA_040217665.1 Vulcanimicrobiota bacterium | reverse complement strand
AAAAAGAACTTTTTCCCGAATAATATGGGGAGACTTAAGGAAAAAAGAGAAATATATAAATGGGTAATAGGTGAATGTGTAAGTCTGGACAGACAGATCAGTCTGGAAGGACTTGGATTGTTACGATTTAATCTTGTTTTCCCCAGAGGATGGAAAGAACCTTCGTACTTTTCTAATTCTCCATGGAATCTAAAACCTGAAGAGATAAAAGATTTATATCAAATATTACTTGGAACTTTAAGGCTCAGTTCCATAATAAAATTCCCTGATGATGTAAATCCTGAAGATGATTATTTTTCTCCTCGTAATTTCGAGTTTTATATAAGAGGTATAGGTTCAGATAATAAAAATCACATTTTCTCCTGGCTACCAGGCAAAAATGCTCAAAACAGAAGATATGATTATATGGCAAAACTTTTTAAAAAGATTAATGATAAAGAAGAATCTCTTGTAAGAGAACAAGTAATAAAGGATTTACAGAATATCTGGGAAAAAGATTTAGTACACAGCAACAGTTTATGGCTAAAAGAAGGAATTATTCTCAGAAAATCAGAAGGTAGAACAGGAGTTGTTTATCAATTAAACCATGAATTTCTTGAAGCAGTATCTACAAAAATTTCTTCTCCTATTAAATGGTATAAGTGCAGTAAATGTGGGAATTTCTCTTCTATCAACATAAGATCTATTTGTCCTTCCTATCGCTGTATTGGTCCTCTGGAAGAATATGATATAACGGAAGACATAAGGAAAGAGAAGGATCATTATAGACATCTTTATCTGAACCTTTCCCCTATATCCATGGAGGTTCATGAACATACGGCACAGCTTACAAATCAATATGCTTCTGAAATACAGCAGAATTTTATTACAGGTAAACTAAATGTTTTAAGCTGTTCCACTACTTTCGAATTAGGTGTTGATCTGGGAGAACTGCAGACAGTATTAATGAGAAATGTTCCGCCTGAAACAGCAAATTATGTTCAGAGAGCAGGCAGAGCAGGCAGAAGAGCTGATGTGGCTGCCTTTATAGTTACATATGCCCAGAGAAGATCTCATGATCTATCTCATTTTAATGAGCCGGAAAAAATGGTAGGAGGTAAGATAAATCCTCCTTTAATAGAAATAAGTAATCCGAAAATTATGAGACGTCATATGCATTCTCAATTATTTTCTCATCTTTTTAAAATTAATCCTGAGAGTTTTGGTTCTATAGACAGATTTTTTATGAAACATAATGGTATTGAAACTCTCAGAAATATCCTTAAAGATCGACCGAAACTATTGAAAGAAAGTCTGTTAAGAATTATTCCGGAAGAATATCATAAGGAACTGGAGATTGATAATTGGTCATGGAGAGAGCAACTTTATAACGGCGAGACCGGTATGATGGATAAAGTAATCGACGAAGTCAGAGATAGTATTCAGGAATATGAAGAATTAGAGAAAGAAGCAAGTCAAAGTAAAAATTACTCTCAGGCAAATTTATATAAAGGTATTGCAAATACATTAAAACAAAAGGAACTTCTCGGTTTTCTTGGTTCAAAAAATATTCTTCCGAAATATGGTTTTCCTATTGATGTAGTGCCACTCGATATTAAACATCATTCTAAGGAATCGGAAAAATTAGATTTGACAAGAGACCTTAAGCTGGCTATTTCCGAATATGCTCCCGGTTCTGAAGTAGTGGCTGGAGGAAAAATATGGGTTAGCAGAGGCGTAAAAAAGATGCCGAAAAGAGACTGGCAGAGATTTTATTATGCTGTATGTCCTGAATGTGGAAAATATCAGGAATCAATAGACGAAGAGAAAATAAATTCCTGTAAAATTTGTAACTCTTCAATAGGTAAGGGACAAAGAGGACTTCAGGGTTTATATATTATACCTTCATTTGGCTTTGTTACATCTTCAGATGATGTGCCGAAAGATATTAAAGATTCCAGACCTCAGAAAACCTATGGAACAAGAATATATTTTTCTGAATATCGAAATGATGATGAAATTTCTGAATGGGAAAAAGAAGGTATGGAACATAGCGCCTATTCTCTGGAAAGACGTTTTTCTAAAGTAGGTGAACTTGTAGTCGTAAATAAAGGACTTGCAGGAGGTTTTTATATATGTGACTACTGTGGATATGCAGAACTTAAGCCAGGATTTAAAAAAAACAGTAAAGGAAAGAAAAAGCCTGATGAAAAAAAACTACATAGAAGTCCCTCAGGGAAAAACTGTTCCGGTTATCTAAAGCGTGTTCATCTAGGGCATAAATTTTTATCTGATGTCCTGGAATTAAGGTTTGATGGTAATGTGCCTTCTGATAGTATGTTCTGGTATTCTCTTATTTATGCTCTCCTGGAAGGGGCCAGTCTGGCACTTTCCATAAAAAGAACTGATATAGATGGATGCCTTAATCCTCAGGGGTCTCATATTGCTCCCAGTATTATTCTTTTTGATACAGTGCCTGGAGGAGCAGGACATGTAAAGAGAATAGGCAAAAATTTAAAAGGAGTCCTGGAAAATGCTTTAAAAAAAGTTCAGGATTGTGAATGTGATGAGAATACAAGCTGTTATGAGTGTTTAAGAAATTATCAGAACCAGTACTATCATGACTATCTTAAAAGAGGAGGAGTAGCAAGATTTCTGGAAGATTTGCTCGTAAATCTTTATGAAGAATCACCTGATACTCCCAGAAGTATAGAATTACCTGATTTCCCGAGATGGCTTTCTAAAGAAGTTATAGGAAGTTCTGAAGTTATAATTATTACAGGTAAATTAGAGCTTTATAAGCCAGAATTTAATTATGCAGGAGATACTGACTGGTTTGATATATTGAGAAGAGCTTCAACCATCGGATCAAAAATTTCTCTTGTTATTAAATCCATACCTCCCGCTATTTCCAGAAAGCCGGATGAGATGGCTTTACTTTTTGAATTATCCAGATTAATGCAGAAAGGTATAGAGCTTTACAGGATAAAAGATAATGAAGATGTTCCTGAATGGCACATTTATATGAAAGAAAAAGCTGATAATCCTACAGAAAGGGTTCTGAAATGCAGGGATACAAAAAAGTTTTTCTCTGCCGGTTTATCCCAGCAAATTGGCAGTCTTTCCTGGTTAAATATTTTTAATCAGGATATTATCGGTAATATTAAATCAGACTTACAGTCTTTTATAAAGAATTCCTGTATAAAACTTATTCCAAAAGAAATCTTTAGATTTTCTGAAGATAACTTAATTCGTGTTCCAGAAGGTTCGTCTTATGATATAGATCATTTTATAGGTAAATTTTTCTCCAATGCTGTAAATGATATAACTATAAAAGATCCTTATATTCATAATGAAAATCAACATAAGGTTCTGGGGTCATTATTAAATATGATTGAGAAAAAATGTGTAAATGGAAGTACCGTATCCGTTAATATTATTACCACTCAACCTGATATGAGAAAAGATTACAGAGGAAAGGAATTAATTGAAAAACAAAAAGTATTCCAGAGTGACTTA
>JBEHWP010000738.1:0-3498 GCA_040217665.1 Vulcanimicrobiota bacterium | reverse complement strand
ATATGCCGGCACCATCTACATAACCGTTATATACAGCCAGAAAAGCAGAATCATGGTTGCCTGTAAACCTGACCTCTGAGAAAAACTTCAAATCCTTGACTCCTGCATCGGCAAGCATTAAAACAGGCAGAAGATAACCTGACGTAGACTCTCTGTCAGTAAAAGCGAATTTTTTCCCTTTAAGCTGGGATATCTTTTTTATACCACTGTCTTTTCTTACAATAATATAACTCTTATAAAAAGGAGTTGATGCAGATTGAGGCAATGGTTTTACAAGGGCATAGGCTCCTGACGTATCATGAGCTTTTATATAAACAAGGGGGCCTGTATTGGCGAGATCTATTTCTCCACTGTCCAGTCCGTCAATAATTTCTTTATAGGATTTCTTTATTTCAAGAGTGACAGGTATACCGGTTTGTTCTGCAATATAATCGGCAAGAGACTGAAAAGCTTCTATAAGCTTCAATTCACTTTCATATGGTATACAGGCAAAAACAATAGGTTTCTGACCTGTATCGACTGAAGGGGATTTTACTGCTTCAGGAGATGAAACAGGTGTGGGAGTATCTGTTACCCTGCCATTCTTACAGGATGATAGACACATAATCAAAATAAAAAGAAAAAAAACTGAAAATTTTACATTCATTAAAACATCTCCCCGGTTATTTTTTTTACCTGGAAAATTATATTTCGTTAATTCCAGAGGAATTCCTCTTTAAAGGAAATTCTTCTTTAAAATTATAAATAAATAAGCCCCTGAGGGCTTATTTATTTATCACAGGTTTATCTCTGCATAACACTATTTCTTTTCCGACTTTCCTTCGCCATCTTTTTTCTTTTCTTCTTCAGGAAGAATATTGGCAAACATTTTCAATTCATCAAGTCCGTTAATAACATTAGACTCTCCATATTCGGAAAAATACTCGTGAGGACCGAATATCGGTATATTAATAGTATTGACCTTTTCCTGCTGTAACACTAAAGGTTTATCTGTAAGTACTCTGTCAAGTGCTTCAAAAGAACTTATTTCCTCACCTACAAGAGCACTTTTACCGCCCTTTATACCACCTGCTATACCGGCTCCGAGGCCGCCTGCTGCAGCAGCAGCGGCTATGCCGTTAAGTCCGAGTAATGTAGAAGAAGCCAGCTGTTGTGCAACAATACCACTGACACCTCCTATGATTGCTCCCACTCCTGCTCCAACTAAAGCCCAGGTAGTTCCTTTAGAAAAGGTTCCCTTTATAACTCTCCAGACTTTTCCTTCCTCTTCGTTTTTCATAATCTTCCACGGGTAATTGCTTCCTGCTGTCTGAATAAATTTACTCATACTTTTTGCTGCTTCACTTACATTATTTCCCTTTGATACAGGTATATCAGAATCATATAATTCTGTAAGGAGTTTTAATTCACCGAAATTATGAATTGCCACAGGAGCACCGAACGTAACTTCATGACCTGCAGGTTTTGCCACAATATTTGCATTCTTTGCAAATTCAGTGGCAGCTACGACAGATGCAGCTCCTGGAGCAGCCACACTTGCCACTGTGGCAAGAGCTGTAGGAGAAAGATCCAGTTTCTTTACCCTCATAGGCTGCATCAAAATCTCTTCTCCATTAAAAAGTCTTCTGGCAGCTTCCATAAGGGAAATGTCTTTGCCTTTATCTCTAAAGCCACCCGGCTTTTTCAGTCTCCACGGATAGCCTGCATTAAGACATTTTTCCGTAAAATAACCGAGCATCTTAAAGCCGTCTTCTTTTGAAATATTGGAATAAGCTTCCGAAGAATCCAGATGAAGCTGAAGTTCCCCTTTAAGACCCGTCCTGTTTTTAATCTGTTCTATCTGTTTTTCCGTCTGATCATTTTTCTTCTTTAATTCCTGAAGAGTTACCGCCATGTCAGAAAGCTGCTTCTGTAATTTAGCTACCTCACTCTCATCAGGTTTCACAGAAACTGTATCCTGAGGATTTATACTTTCAGCTTTTTCATCTTTATTGGTAAACTCAATCTCAATCTTACCTGTTACAAGACGGGAAGGAGAAGAGCTGTTAATCTTCATTAAATTTCTACCTCCTTATTTATTATCGGCTTTTTCAAAATTCTCTTCCTGCAATATCTTAGAAAATAACTTGAGCTGTTCTGCTCCTGTAATTACAATCTGTTCCTCATAATCTTTTAAATAATTAATTGTTCCGAATACAGGTATTCCTATTCCCCTTAGTTCCTGTTTCTGTAAAATAACAGGTTTATCTTTTAGCACTCTGTCAAGGGCTTCAAAAGCATTTATATCTTTTCCCTTTTTGATTTCTCCGGCACCCCTCATAAGTCCGATAGTACCTGCTGCTGCTCCTGTAACCATACTGGCTCCTGCAGCACCCACCCAGCCAATTGCATGAGAGGATAGATTCTGTATCACTGCACCTCCGACTCCACCTATTACAGCTCCTGCTCCCATTCCACAGAGAGCCCACATTATTCCTTTTTTAAGAGAACCTTTGATTATATCTCCCGTTTTTATATCATTATCATTTTTCAGGATCCTCCATGGCAGGTTGGAACTGCTGGCCATAAGAAATCTGGATAAATCATTGGCAGTTTTGCTTTCTTTATTTTTTTCAGAAACACTTGATGCCGGATCATACAGATCTTTAAGTAATTTCAACTCACCAAGATTTCTGATATAAACAGAAGGACCGAGTTTAATTTCATGTTTCATAGAATTTGTAGTGGAAAGATACATCATGGAAGACAGAAGTGCAGATTGAGGGTTTGCCACACTTGCGATGACGCCCAGTTCCGAAGCAGATAGATTAACATCCATCCTTCTTGTAGGTTCCATGAGAATTTCTTCTCCTCTGGAAAGTCTTTCTACTGCCTGAAGTGGATTGATTTTTTCCATTTTGCCATCTTCAGATTTTTTAAAAAGTTTCCAGGGGTAACCTTCTTTATATCCTTTTTCTACAAAATACCCCATAATTTTAAAGCCATCTTCCATGGTAATATTTTTATATGTATCGGTATTTACAAGTGATTGAATCGTATGATTTATCGCATCCCCACCGGATGTTTCAGGTTCTTCTATATTCTGTTCAGGAGATGTCACGTCTGTGCTGTCTTTCAATGTAAATTTAAGTGTAGAAAGCTGTTTCTCCAGAAGAGCTATTTCATCTTTTACCTGTTTTTCTACTTTATCTCCATCATTTTTATTAACTGTACTTCTCTTTATATCACTCTGAGATTTCGATATAGAGAAAGAATTAATTTTCATTCTCTTTACCTCCTGAATTATTCAATAAAAAACGTAACAATTTTATTTTAAACCTAATAGAAAATAAAATAAAGATATAAACAGAAAAATTCTGTTAAAATTTTGTTAACTTTTGGACAGAATTAACGACAGGGATTAACAGGATTTTAGACAGGGATTAACAGGATGTTCCGGCACTCTTTACTGTCTGATTGGAATGGAACTGCTTATATTTCTATGTCAGCAACAGAATC
>JBEHWP010000737.1:0-3502 GCA_040217665.1 Vulcanimicrobiota bacterium | reverse complement strand
ATGCATCTTCAAGGTCAGCTCTCTTTTTGGATAAAATAAGCTTGCCGTCTTCGTCTTCCATAGACATAACATATACAGATACTTTCTCACCGACTTTAACCACTTCTTCAGGATTCTCAAAGGTACGATAAGAAAGCTGATCCTTTGGAATAAAAGCATCATTTTTATATCCAACAGACACGAAAGCTCCTTCAGATGTGACACTTACGACTTCTCCTTCTATAACTGCTCCTTCGGAGATTTCCGTAAAGGTCTTATCATACATTTCTTCCATTGCTTCTTTTTGTTCTGTTTCGTTCAATTTTTCTTCCTGATCTATTTCTGTTATTACCTTCTCTACATCTTCTACTACACTTTTAACTTCTTTATCAATGCCCTCATTAATTTTTCCTGTTTTTTCACTTGTCGTTTCAGCAGTCTTTTTTGCATTCATGCTGTTATCCACTCTGGTAGCACTCCCTTCAGGTTTAACCTAAAATTATACTTTCATTAATTAAATAAATGAAAAAGTATATACAAAATCATTTAAGGTAAAGAAATTACCTTAAAACCGATAAAATTACTCTTCCTGAAAACCATCTGTCCCCCTTTCTAAAACCGGTTTCACGTAATGATGACCGGGCATCAGGAAGTTAGAGCCAAGTTCTAAAAATTATAAATATAAGTAACTAAGATTATATTCAATATCTATAGAAAAAGCAATAGCGATTGTGCTTTAAAATGAATAGTAAAATCTACGTATCATAAAAAAACACAATCAATATAATATATCAGTTAAATTATGGGTATTGGGTTTTAGGTTTTGGGTTTTGTGTTGTTAATCTTTTTAACCCAACAACCGCCTCCTATAACCCTTAACCCTTAAAAAATGAATTTTCCTGTACTCTTAAATTATTACTTTTTCCATATCGTATAAATCTCTGCCTGATTTAAAATCGGCCACCACAGGCACAGTGAGTTTATAAGATTGTTCCATATGAGATTTAACGAAAGGAAGCAATTCATTAAACTCTTCTGCAGGAAGATCAAAGACCAGTTCATCATGAATCTGCAGTACCATAGATGATTCAAGGTGTCTCTTTTCTATCTCCCTGTCTATGGTAATCATGGCATGTTTTATTATATCTGCAGCACTTCCCTGTATGGGAGCGTTTACTGCCATTCTTTCTTCTGCTTTTCTTACATTCCAGTTTCTGTCAGAAAGGTGGGAAAAATTTCTTCTTCTGCCTGAAACAGTGACTACATAACCTTTTTCTCTGGCATCAGTAACTACATTATCAAGATATGTTTTTATACCCGGAAATTTATTAAAATAGCTTTCTATATATTTTTTTGCTTCCTTCCTGTCAATGCCGAGATTTCTGGAAAGACCGAAATCACTTATACCATAAAGGATACCAAAATTCACGGTTTTTGCTATACGCCTCATAGAAGAATCCGGCTCTCTGTCAGTCGGTAATTCAAATATATCCCTTGCCGTTTCACTGTGAATATCATGGCCATCGACAAATGCTTTAACAAGTCTTTCCGTGCCGGAATAATGGGCAAGGATTCTGAGTTCTATCTGGGAATAATCACATGCAAGGAGTATATTCTCAGAGCCGGAAGGTTTAAAAGCCTTCCTTATCAATCTTCCGAATTCCGTCCTTACAGGTATATTCTGTAAATTCGGATTACTGCTGCTCAATCTTCCTGTTGTGGTAATAGTCTGATTGAAACTGGTATGTAATTTTCCTGTAATTGTGTCAACAAGGCCCGGCAATACATCCAGATAGGTAGTTTTCAATTTATATAATTCCCTGTATTCCAGGATATAATCTATTATTTTGCAATGTTCTCTGAGAGGTTCCAGAACTTCTGAAGCAGTGGAATATCCTGTTTTAGTCTTTGTCCCTCCCGGAAGAGCAAGTTTATCAAATAAAATCTCACCTAATTGCTTCGGCGAATTAATATTAAAATCTTCACCTGCAAGTGAATAAATCTCTCCAGAAAGTTTCTTTAATTCTTCGTCCACCCGGGAAGAAAGGGTATTCAATATATCAGTATCAAGGGTTATTCCTCTCATTTCCATTCTTGCAAGTACTGATACTAGAGGCATTTCCATGTCCTGAAAGAGAGACAGAAGATTCAGATTTTGCAGATTGGAAATTAACACATCGGAAAGGGGTTTTATATGGCATGTTATTCTTGTGGAAGCTTCCGCCTGTTTTTCCGGGGAAAGCTCTTCCCAGGAGAGGGCTTTTTTCCCCTTGCCCAGTATTTCTTCTTCATTTTTAATAGAAAGAGATAAATATTTTGAAACTATATAAGATAAATCCGGAGAAGGTCTGCCACTGTCCAGAAGGAAAGCACCTATCTGAACATCACAGACAATACCTTTCAGTTTTATGCCGTATCCTGCAAGCTGTATATAAATATTTTTAAGGTCAAATCCGTATTTGGCCAGTTTTTCATCTTCAATAAAATTTTTTAGATGATTGAGGACGTATAAAGTTTCAAGAGAAGAATTTTCCTTACCTTCATCGAGAGAGTCAAATAAAAGTCCCTGCGACATTTCCGATTTTCTGTTATATTTATATTCATTGTAAGCACAGGGTATATAATAATGTTCTTTTTCTGTCGTAATACCAATACCGAGAAGAGGTTTGTATAATGACGGCCCTCTGTAAGAAAAAGAATTTAAACTTATCCATGAACTGTTTTTCAAATCGTCCAGAAGAGATTTAAATGAATCTTCAGAAGAAACTATTACTGTTTTATATTCAGGTTCTTCCTTTTTCCTCTCAGAAAAACCGTATTTCTGCATATAAGTTTTAAATTCCAGTTCCCCGAAAAGATCTCTTAATTTATCGGTATCAGGTTCTGTAAGAAGACAGTCGTCCCAGTTTATTGCAAGATCGAGATCGGTATAAAGTTTTATAAGTTTCCTGCTATCCCATGCCTTCTGTTCATTTTCCTTCATAATATTTCTGATTTTATCGGATTTTATCTTATCCAGGTTTGTCATAATGCCTTCAATACTACCGAATTCCCTGAGAAGTTTTGTTGCATTCACCTTTCCTATACCGGGAACGCCGGGAATATTATCTGACGAATCTCCCTGAAGAGCTTTAAAGTCTATAAGCTGTTCAGGGGAAAGTCCGTATCGTTCCTTTACTGCATTTATGTCATAACACTGCAGTTCCTTTGCGCTTCTGTCAGGATAGAGGACCTTCGTCTGAGAGGAAACAAGCTGAAACAGATCTGTGTCACCTGAAAGTATATAAATATTTGCCCCTTCTTTTTCAGCTCTTTTAGTAACTGTGGCAATACAGTCATCTGCTTCATAGCCTTCCTTTTCGAACATGGGAATCCTGAGGGCTTCAACAAGTTTTAACACATAAGGGAGCTGTTCCTTGAAATCATCGGGTGTTTCTTCCCTCTGTCCCTTATAGGCTTCGTATTGCTCCAGTCTTACAGTTGGAGCTGAAAGATCGAAACTTATAGCCACATAATCAGGTTT
>JBEHWP010000736.1:0-3511 GCA_040217665.1 Vulcanimicrobiota bacterium | reverse complement strand
CAAGCCAGAAAAATTTTTATGATAATGCTGTCTTTAATTTATTAGATGGCGATCTATGGGGGAAAAACTGGCAATCAGCGGAAAATGCTCCTTTCCCTCATGAAATTATTATAGCTCTTCCTTCTTCCAATATACATAAAGTAGATCAGGTAATAATCTATAATTCACCTCAAAATGATAATTCGGCAGTGAAAGATGTAGAGGTTTTTGTATCTCCTGATAAAATAGATAAGTTTATCTCTGTGGGACTATTACGATGCAAACAAACATCTGCACCACAGGTTTTGAAGTTTAAAAAAGAAGTATCGGTAAAATTTGTTAAACTCAGAATAGGTTCAAACTGGGGCAATCCTACCATGACATCAATGAAAGAAGTTGAAATATCAGGTACTGAGACTCAATCCCTTGATATTAATCCCCTTAAAGGGAATTTAATGAGTGAAAAATCAGGTGTAAGGCCTGTAAGTTATGCGAAAAATAAAGAAATAATAGAAAACCTTCCTTTCAGGGAAAAGATTTCTAATATGGATGCAACAGCTGCTTTTCAGATTAATCCGGATAAGCTTCCGGTAGAAATAACCTTCAATTTACCTGAAAGTAAAACCTATATTGTTGATAATTTAAGATTACATTTTTTTCCCTATGAAAATAAAGCCGGTGCAAATATGACAGAAGTAAGAGAGTTTGAAATACTACTTTCCCCTGACAGTCCTGTAGATGGTTTTATCTCAATGGGCCGTTACCTTTGCTCGACAGGTAAATCAGATCAAGATTTTTCATTTTTACCGCACAAAGCAAAATATGTAAAGTTGAGATTTATGTCAGGCATAGATAAAGATAAAACAGTTGTAATTCAGGATCTGGAATTATACCAGCCAGTAGTGAAACATAATGAGGCCCAGGAAGAAGAGAAATATCAGTCTGGCCTTAAAGGTTTTTATTTTTCCGGTAAAAATTACAGAGACTTTTTCAGAGAAAAGGTGGACTTTAATATAGATTTTAACTGGGGTATAAAGAGCCCGATTACAGGTATGGGCAGTAAAGACTATTGTATATACTGGGAAGGTAAGTTATATGTTCCGGAAAACGGATATTATGAAATAGGGGTAAAAGCAGTCAATGGTTTTCAATTATATATAGATAATCAGTGTGTAATGCAGAAATGGAATGGAGAAATTTCCACGTCGGATCAATGGATAACAAATAAATTCAGACTTGTAAAAGGTGCTTATAATATAAAATTAAATTACTATCATCAACAGGGTGATCAGGGTCTTCTGACACTTGCCTGGAAAAAACCCGGTGACACTGATTTACAGGTGATAGATAGAAAATATCTGGGTCATAAAATAACTGAAACAAAAGAAATACGAACACCAAGACAGGCAGTTCAGCTTGGCCTGGACTGGCTGGGAGATGATATTTTAGAATGGCAGGATAAAAATAAATGTTATTCCTGTCATGCCCAGCCTCATGTAATTCTGGGATTTACTGCAGGAGTTAAAAATGAATATAAATATAATATGAAAGCAGCTATGTCTGTAATGGATATGTTAAAAAGCGGTATAAATAAAGATGGCTCTCTGGCATTTCCTCTGTCTGAATCACTTACAGCTCTCCAGTTTGTCGCTATTGCTATGGCAAATTATGATAAATATGTAGGTGATCAGGGAGGAGATGAACTTATGAGAATTTCTAATTTTCTTGTAGCAAAACAAATGCCTGCAGGAAACTGGAAAAATGATAATTCAGAACCTCCTGTACAGCAGGGAGATATTATGTGCACTACAAATGCACTTCTGACCCTCCTTCAGGTTTTTAAAAAGACAGGAGATGAGACAGTCAGCCCCAGTATACAGAAAGCAAGTGCATGGCTTGAAAAAGCAGTCCCTGTTACAACACAGGATATGGCTTTCCAGATAATCGGTTTATCTTCCTACCCTTCCCCTGATGCGAAGCGAATCATAGAAAATGATATAAAGAAACTTTATACCATGCAGAATGAAGACGGAGGATGGGGAGAAGGAGAAGGAACAAAGAGTAACTGTTTCTCTACAGGACAGGTTGTATATGCTTTAAAACTGGCAGGGGTGAAATTATCCATTACGAATTTTTCTACAGGTATTAAATATTTAATAGAGAATCAAAATGTATTTGGTTCATGGCCATTGGAAAATACACAGTCCAAGCGGCCTTCAGAAATAGGTCCTACTGTATGGGCACTTACGGCTCTGGCCAATACCTACGAGTCTCTTATTATAAGTATAATAAATCCTGAACATGAACAGACCTTTACACCTGAAGATGTGAATGAAGCCTATCCTATAGAAACAAAAATTTACAGTTCTTCTTCTTCAAAAATAAAACAGGTAGAATTTTTTATAGATGGTAAATCTATAGGTATAGTAGAGAATGCTCCTTATAAGATAAACTGGAAGCCTCTGGGCTATTCCGGTGGAAAACATAATATAATGGTTATAGCACGTGATACTGAAGGTAAAGAAGCTTCTGATATAAAAACAATATTCCTGGATAAATCATTGAAAATAGAATTTGTAAAACCTGTAGAAAGTAATATTTCTAAACCACAGGTAAAGTTAGAGGTAAAAATAGAAAATAAAATTAATTCTCCTGTTACAAAAGTGGAATATTATCTGGATGATAAGTTAATACAGGAGGCAAATAAAGCACCTTATGATATTACATGGAATACGATTGGAGTCACCAACGGCCGTCATGTGTTAAAAGCCAGAGTCTTTAATAAACTTGGAGATAACTCTACATCAGAAAAAAATATCCTGGTAGACAGAAAACTTGAAATAAAACTGAAAAAGCCAGTGCAGGGTACGATTGTAAGGGATAAAATAGAATTTTCTTCAAATATATTAAATAATTCCGGTTCTCCTGTAACAAGAGTGGATTATTATCTTGGAGAAAAATTATTAGGTTACTCAAAAGACGGAAAATCTTATAATTATACCTGGCCTGTTAAAGGAGTTAAAGACGGAGATTATACCATAAAAGCTGTAGTTCATAATGAACTTGGCGAAAGTGCTTCTGTAGAAAGTAATATCTCCATAGCTCTTTCCCTGCAGATATCTATTCAGAATATTCATGAAGGTGATATCCTTACAGGGAAAAAAGAAGTTAACTGTAAAATAGTTAATAAGTCACGGGTACCAATTTCAGAAGTTGTATATTATCTGGACGATAAAATTATAAGTAAATCCAATAAACCGCCTTATAAAATTATCTGGGATACAACTGAATATGCCAGCAGAGATTATACATTGAAGGTTGTTGCAAATTCTAAAACAGGTGCCAGATCTCATTTTCAGATAAAGATAAAGGTGGAACACCCGATTGTAAATTCTTTTTATGCTACCATATTAAACGAAGAAGGAAAATATGTACCGAAGCTTCAGAAAGATAATTTTATCATTGAAGAAGACGGAGTTCAGCAGAATTCTTTTAACCTTAGCATATGTAATGATAGTACTCCAACTTCTTA
>JBEHWP010000735.1:0-3513 GCA_040217665.1 Vulcanimicrobiota bacterium | reverse complement strand
TTTCCGACATAGATCGGAGGTCGGACACATTGTCAAAAAATTCTTCTTTCTTACCGCTCTTTGTTTCTTTTTCATATTTATCTTCAGTTAATATTTTATCTGACGGAGCAGAAGTTTTCTCTGCTGTTACAGGGGTACCGGCTTTCTTAGCTTCTGATGAAGATTTCTGAGAAGCAGGTTTTGTCCCGGCAGAAGAAGCAGTAGAAGTAGTTCTGTTTATTTCCATAATATTATCTCCTTTCTATTAAGGTTATATACCTGTCAATCTCATAAAAATTGTCCTGACCGGTTCAGTTACAACGAAATATGAGCACATGCACTTCCCGTTACGCGTTACGCGTCACCCGTTACGATTCTTATTAATACTATGGAGGAGTTTTTCCGTATTATTATTTATTCTCTCACAGAGAATTTCTGCCACATTAAGGCTTAAATCGGGATACACGTCCATCATATAAAGAAAATCATGTTTTGAAATGACATAAAGTTCGGCTTTTTCCGAAGCTACTCTGGCAGATAAACTCCTGAAAGTATCTGAGATCACTCCCATTTCACCGAAGACATCTCCTTCTGTAAGAATTGAAATTTCCCTTATATTTCCGCTATCATGCTTATATATATTTATGGTACCTGTTTTAATTATATAAACATTATCTGCCATGTCGCCTTCATTGAATAAAACAGTATTCCAGTAATATTTTTTCAATTTAATCCTGGAAGAAATTCTTTCCATATCCGTAACGGATAGAACTTTTAAAAGAGGTATAGTACCTGGTAAATCTGATTTCTTTTTAATAATAATCTCTTTGGAAACAGAATAATCTCTGAGATAATTAATAAGCCTGACTGTTGCCCGGTCAAGACGATTGCAGAGAATTTTTGTAAGATTGGTAATTAACACTGGATAACGTTCTAACATATAAAAAAAATCACTTTTAGAAATCACATATACATCGGATTTTTCAGAAGTTACCATGGCGGAAAGGGATCTATCTCCGTCTGAAATGACTCCCAGTTCACCGAACATGTCGCCTTTATCGAGAGTAACAAAATCCCTTGTATCATTATATATTTTTACAGTACCTGATTTAATTATAAACACTTCTTCCGAAGAGTCACCTTCTCTGAAGAGCACGGTATTTCTGTCATATCTTTTCATTTTAATTCTGGAGGAAATCTTCTCTATTTCTCCTTCAGAAAGAACGTTAAAGAAAGGAATTAAAACGAGTATTGCAGATTTTCTTCCCTGTCTGTCCAGTTCATCTTTAAGGGAAGAATCTTTTATAAAGGGATAACCTATGGACAGGTAAGATTCACTCATACCGTCTCCGTCATATTGATTGAATTTTCTCATAAGCACTTCGAAACGTATCCTGTTACAGGCACTTTGATAAAGTAGCTCAGATGCCTTATCGAGGCGGGTTTTATCACTGTCTTCAAAATAACGTTCTATTTCCGAACACTGTTCTATGGCATACAGGATCTCACGTTCTCTGTACGAGAATAATTTTTCTTTAAAATAATCCAGAAATTCTTTCTGAACATGATTTTTTGCAGCAAACAATTTATCTTCTTTCTTTAATCTGTAAAAATCCTGAAGATCTGTCAGAGAAATTTCCTTCTGAGTTTTATTTGCCTTTTTAAACTGTTCAGTCAATATAATATTTGTCCTGTGATTGAGTCCTGAAATAATAGAAGCAGAGCCTTTTATTGATGTCAAAGCCAGACGGGGAACCTCTTTATTTACATAACAATCCAGGAATTCAAAATAGCCGGAAGGACAGGAAATACTTATAAGATCTCTTAACAACTTGCATTTTTCTAAAAGACCATCTCCTGTTTTTTCAATACATGCTGTCAGACTATCTCTGTCTCCAGGCACTCTATCGGGAAGAACAGACAATAGCTCTCTCCCTGTATCTTTAAAATCCGAAATATTATTGTTCAGGTAATTCCTTATATTTAATACATGACGTTTTAAGGATTGAATATAATAGTCAGAATCTTCCTTATCTCTCAATTTATCGACAACTTCATTTATATACCATAAAGAAGAGGCTTTTTTCATTTTACACCTGCTTTCCCGCAAATTAACTCGATAATTTTTAAATCCCAAAGGCCTGTCCGAAGTTTTTCAAGGCCTTCAGTTCCTGATGTTATATCTTTGTTTGCCACTGCTCTTTCCATTACCTCCAGTGCTTCTTCCAGGTTATCAAGTCCTTCCTGAAACAGATCGGTAAAACCTTCCATCGCAGCAGTTCTATCTGAAGAAGTAAAAATTTCCTCCAGTTCTCCGTCCTGTATGTCATAAATAATATCTCTCAATTCATCAAGATACCCGTATAGTTCATCTTCATTGCCGGTAAATCCCTCTTTAACAAGACCTTCAAGTCCTCTGTAAAGTGAAGAAGACTGGGCAAGTTTTTCTGCTTCATACATGAGGAAATCTTCTTCACTTAAAGGGGTAAATCTTCTGAACAATTCTATTTCTTCATAGATTTCATTTAAAAGAGGAGTAATTCGTTCGTTAATCTCTTCTATTTCCTCAAGACAAAAATCTTTATCAGACCTTTCATAATCTAAAATATTCTCATTTATCAGGTCAAAGAGTTCTGCCGCCTTTTCGGAACAGATCGCTATTTTATCAAAGTCCGGCAGGTCATCTCTGAAATCATCAATTATTTTCTTTATATAATCAGAAGTAAAATCACTTCTGCCATTTATATGATATTTCAGCCACCAGAAAAAATATATGTTTTCCATAATAACCTCCTTTGATGCGTGATGCGTGTTTTCACAGGTACCGAGCGACCACAGGGGGTCGCCCCCCACTTTTCACTTTTCACTACTCACTATTTTTCCGCAGAGAGTTCCAAACCATGAAGCAAGCCTGTAATCCAGTATATACTGAATTGTTTCTCTCTGCCAGGGCATCCCCGGCGGATGCCCTGTCTGGGTTTTATAAGTAAATTCACTTGCATAAATACCTTCGATACCCCCCATTCTTTCCCCGATACCGCCGGGGAAGCCTTTACTCTTGTCCATATAAAAAAATCCTTTGGTATAATGAACATCACCAACACATTTGCACGCAGTTGTAATATGTATGGGACTATTCAATGTGGAGGCTAAATCATATTTACCCAACTTATCCAATATTATTACCTTTTCTTTATAAAAATCATTAGTTACATCCCTGACATCCCATATTTCATTACATGTATCAAAAAGTTCAACATGTCCACGTGTCCCATCTCCTTTGAACTTAATCAAGCCAATTTGACGGCCAGGAGATCTCTTACCATCTTCATTTATCATCCATTCATACAAATTAACCTGCATAATTTATTTCCTTCCTTGCAAAAAATACACGTAATTTATAAATACTCTTAATATCAATAAATTCATAAAATTAAAATATATCTTATTGACTATTAAATGGTTTATAAGATAATCTAAAAATAATAATCTTATGCTAAAAAAGTCTATATTGTATTTTAAACGCCAAGAGTG
>JBEHWP010000734.1:0-3520 GCA_040217665.1 Vulcanimicrobiota bacterium | reverse complement strand
TGGGAAGCATGGTGCGGTTCAGCCCATGAAAGCTGGGCCTATCTGTTCCTTCCCTTCCGTGACATACCTGAATATAAAGATTTGTTCAGGATAAGAGAAGAAATAAGGACACAGAATGCGGCAGAAAGAGGCTATCCCGGTCTGGGAGCTTCCACAAACGAGCCGGGAGGAACAGGGTATCTATCTGCATGCGGCATAGAAGACATAGGCACAATGGAGCCTGTTCATAATGATAAATTTGCCATTTACGGCGTATTTCCCACCCTTCAGGAATGTGCAGGTGAAACAGAAGGCAATCATGGACTGGCATGGCTTCTGAATATGTTGAAAGCAAATAAAATGCAGGGCCCTATCGGAGGAGGAGAATCTGCTACAAATGACGGCAAAAAAGCATGCTGTGTAAAAACAGTGGACGGCACTTTCCCCAATCTTCTTGCCATGACGGGCGGCATTGAACATGAAACGGCAGATATGCTGAAAGATTACGGTATATATGATAAATTTATAAATATTATGGAAAGTAAATATAAAGAAGCTTTTGGGACTGAACCGCTTAAAGAGCCTAAAGGACTTGCTATTCCTTCTGTTTCCGTACCTATCGACGGTTCAAGCGATTATATGTAATCGTGACGCGTGACGGATTAAATATGAAGCTTATTAATAAGAACTGTCCCGTTTTTCAGGACAGTTCTTTACGTCTAATCATCAAGAATGATATCCAGCCCGTAAAGCAGAGAAACTGCTTCAGGGAGAGAAAATTTTGCTTTTTTTATGTCGTTTAATGTAGCATTTATATTATAATTACTCGCTCCCGTAAAATCTGATTTACCGAGCATTGTTCTGACAAAAAGGCTATCGGTAAAATCACTGCAGGACATATCTGCTCCTGAGAGATCGGAATCTCTGAAATCGACATCTTTTGCAACACATTCTTTAATACGGATTTTCTGTAATTTCAGCCCTGTAAAGGTGGAATGATTTATAACACAGTTAAAAAACTGCACAGGAGAATAACGGTCTTTTTCCTTATATAATGCTTCACTCCAGTTGACTCCTATTATCTTGGAATGCTTAAACACGGTATTTACAAAAGAAGAATATTTTATTTTAAAAAGACTCAGATCACAGTGAGTAAAAGTGCAGTTTAAAAATCTGCATTTTATAAGAATTGTTTCACTGAAATCGCATTTTTCAAAGACACAATCATCGAATTCTTTTGAAACAATTTCCCTGTGCGATAAATCCAGATCTTTAAAGATCGTTTCTGTATAATCTGTTTCCGTTAAATCCATCAATAGATTTCTCCTTAGAGCCTATCCGAAAAGTCGCCATGTATAATTTCAATCCTCTATAAAAATCTCCTTGAACCTGAGACATTTAATTAATTTTTATTTATATGTAAAATCACCTGTCATTTTTTAAGGCAATCAAAAAAACTTCTTGACAGATTACATTTTATGGAGTATATTTAAATATTATACTATTTTTAATTATGGAGAGTATAAGATGAACGGATCAATCTATATACTGACCGAGGAGGGATATAAATATGACAGATAAATTATACAGCTATGCATCTAATAGAAGCTCATGTCCTTTCCAGGGGGTTGATCTGTACATGTTCATACAAAACGAAACGATAGGAGGCTCGAGTCCGCCTCTATAAATAAAATCTCTGAAGCTACGTAAAGCCCACTATCGTTTGATAGTGGGCTTTAAATTTTGGGTAAAAAAAGGGGGAGCAGTTATGAATAAGGCCATAAAATGCACAGGAATAACGAAATATTTCTATCAGGCCAGAAAAAATGAAAAAAGCACATGGAATATTTTCGAAAAATTCAAAAAAGGGGAACAAATCAGGGTTTTAAACGGAATAAATTTCACTGTAAGGAAGGGAGAAATATACGGAATTCTCGGCCCCAATGGTTCGGGTAAATCAACCCTGATAAGGATCATTTCTACACTTCTCCTCCCTGATGAAGGGGAAGTGACAGTTTACGGTCTGAATGTAGTAACAGACTGTTATAAGGTAAGGCATCTTATAAACAGAGTATCCGTAGAGGCAGCTTTCTTTAAAAAACTGACTGTTATGGAAAATATACTTTTTTCTGCAAGACTCTATGGCATGGATCCGGGGAAAGCGGTAAACAAAGCTTCAGAAATATTAAAAGATCTGGATTTTTCCGAAGATAAAATAAATGAATCCGTAGAAGATTTATCGAGAGGGCAGCAGCAGAAGGTAGCCATAGCAAGGGCTCTTCTTACGGAACCAAGGCTGCTTTTACTTGATGAACCGACTACGGGACTGGATCCGAAAGCAAAAAAAGAAGTGCAGAAATTTATACTCGGTAAAATGAAAAACCAGAATGTCACAGTAATTCTTACAACTCATGATATGGAGGAAGCGGATAAGCTCTGTGACAGAATAGCTATTATTAAAGACGGACATTTTATAGCAGAAGATACGCCTGAAGGGCTGAAAAGAAAAAGCGGAGAAAACAAATCCGACATAAGCCTTGAAGATGTATTTCTGCAACTGACAGAAGAAGTGGCAGCGTAATATGCGTAATGGGTGATGCGTGATGCGCAGGTTATAAACCTGTAACGCGTAACGCGTTACGCGTTACGAAATCTGTCACCTGAATATTTAAGTGATAATAAATATAAAGGAGAGTGAGAACCATGATATCAGCTATATTAATCAAGGAATGTAAAGCGTCCTATGCATTTGTAGAACGATACGCCAATATGATAAAACATTATCTGGAATGGGAAGTAGTGTTTATCATATACAGTATAGTAAATACACTGACCATAGGTCTTATAGGCGTAGAAAGCGGCGATCCTTCGAAGGTGCTTTATCTTGTTATGGGAGCAATACTCTGGGGGTATTTATCCATACTCTTCCATGAAATAGGTCAGTCCATATCATGGGAGCGATGGGAAGGAACTATTGAATATACCTTTATGGCTCCCATACACAGGATAACCCATCTTCTTGGTACCTGTATAGGGGCAAGTATTTACGGGCTTATAAGAACAGTTCTGATTATAATAATAGTGGCAATGTTTTTTAATATAGATCTTCAGAAGGCAAACATAGCAGGTGCAATTCTTATACTTGCCCTTTCAGGTCTTTCATTTATAGGTCTTGGGCTTATGTCGGCAGTATTGCCTCTTCTGTCTCCTGAGAAAGGGCCTCAGGCAACACATATAATTCAGGCCATGATTTTACTTGTTTCGGGAGTCTATTATGATGTATCGGTACTGCCGCAGTGGATTCAGCCTCTGGCATATCTTTCTCCTGCGACATATACCCTGAAAGCAATGAGACATGCCATTATGGAAGGTGCAGGAATTTTAGAGTTAAAAAGCTCTATTATCTTACTCCTTATTACAGGTTTAATTACCATTCCTCTCGGTCTCATAGTATTTAATATGGGAGAAAAATATGTTAAAAGAACCGGTAAATTAAAGAGGAACGGATAATCTGTCGTAAAGCGTGATGCGTAATGCGTGA
>JBEHWP010000733.1:0-3523 GCA_040217665.1 Vulcanimicrobiota bacterium | reverse complement strand
CGGAATCCACATCTGTAAAAGTTACATTTACACCTGTTCCGCTTAAATGGGAACCGAAAACTGAAAAAGACACATCTGAATTACCGTTTTCAGAATCCTTGTTATCTCCATTATTGTCTTCTATGGAATTTATTACAGGAGTCGGAACAGGAGTAGCAGTCGATATGGCTATCGGTATGGCTGTTGTAGAAGGATTACCGGTCGGAGTCTGTGTCGGTGTCGCCTGTGCGGGAGTTGCAGTCATTATCGGTGTTACCACACCGGGAATACCTGTCGGAGTCCGAGTGGCGCCGGAAGTCGGAGTGACAGATATAAAAATCTGACTGTTACTTCCGCAGGAAATCATTAATGATAAGAGCAGAATTAAAGACATTACATATAATATTGAAGCGTATCTAATTTATATCACCTCCCATGCTTTGTTATATAATATATTATTTTTTTAAAATTATAGATTATACAGTGAATAGAATAATACATTAATTACCTTTCATTATTCATTATAACTAAACTCCAATAAATTATGAAATACATTATAAAATGCCGAGACAATATATATTATATATAGAGAAAAAAAAAACAATAGAAAGTAACATAAAAACTACAAAAATTTAAGTAATTAGTATACACAAATATCTCTGTAATACAGCAGGTAAATTCGTAACCATTTATATGAGAATCGTGACGGGTAAATACATGGTCATGCTTCTCTGTGAACAGACAGTAATGACTGTTACCGGTGCTAAATAAGACACCGGACAATCCGTGATTTTGTCTTCTTCCGTCACGCGTTACGAAACATGTTTATCGCCTGGCTGAAAGGGGCAGGGAGTCAGTATCTTTAAACCTTACTCTAAAATAATGCTAATTTTTTTGCAGACTTACCTACTGTAGAAAAATCAGGCGGTGAATTTTGGTAATTCTACCATATATACATAAAAATATCTTTTTGATATAATATATTACAGTATATCAAAATTAATAAATCTATAATTTGAACTGACCGTTTCTGATAATTTTTTCAAACATCCATAAGGAGTTGAATAAATACTGTAATGACTGAAACGTGTGGGGCCTGTAAAAGAGACATACCTTCCAGGGCCAGAATATGCCCTCACTGTAGCCAGAAAATATTTCGTGGTTATCAATGGAGAAGTGAAGCAGAAATTTTCGGATGGCCTCTTATACATATTGCAGCAGGGAGAGACAAAAACACAGGAAAAATTCTTGTAGCAAAAGGAATTATTGCTATAGGACAGTTTGCTATAGGTCTGATTTCCATTGGACAGATTGGCATCGGAATATTTTTTGGTCTGGGACAGATTATGGCAGGCTATATTGCAATAGGACAGATTGCTATAGGTATATATTTTGGTATGGGACAGATTGCAACAGGATGGATAGCTATAGGCCAGGTAGCTCTCGGCTTCTATGCTCTCTGTCAGATTGGTATGGCAAAATATCTCCTGTCTACCCAGGGTAAAGATCCTGTAGCAGTGGAGTATTTTACTAATATATGGAATACAATAAAATCTTTCTGGAAATAATTAAACAATCAGTTATATGGATCAGTTAAGGAGGTATAAAGATGAGCGTTGTAGGAAAAAGGGTTGATAGAAAAGATGCTCTTGACAAGGTTCTCGGCACAGCACAGTATGTTGATGATATACACTTTGACAATATGCTGTTTGCTAAAGGTGTATACAGCAGGGTAGCCTATGGCAAAATAATATCTATTGATATTAATGAGGCTAAAAATGTTAAAGGTGTAGTAAAAATTATTACAGCAAAAGACATACCCGGCGAAAATCTCGTTCCTATAGTGAGAAAAGATATGCCCTATATGGCAGAAGGTGTGGTAAGATATTACGGTGAACCTGTTGCTTATGTGGCAGCAGAAACACAGGAAGCTGCAGAAGAAGGGGCAAGACTTGTAAAAGTAGAATATGAAGAATTACCACCTGTTTTATCGATAGAAGAAAGTATAAAAGAAGATGCGCCAAAGATTCACCCTCACGGAAATATCCATAAATACTACAAAATAAGAAAAGGCGATGTAGAAACAGGTTTTAAAGAAGCAGATATTATTATAGAAAATGAATATCGTACTCCCCATCAGGAACATTCCTATCTGGAAACAAACGGTATGGTCGGAGTGCCTTCCCATGACGGAGCAATAACCGTATATGGCTCAATGCAATGTCCCTTTTATGTTCAGGAAGGAGTGGCAAATATTCTCCGTATTCCATTGAACAAAGTCAGAATAATTCAGACTGTTACAGGAGGCGGCTTTGGAGGTAAAGAAGATATACCTTCACTCTATGCAGGGAATGTGGCACTTATGGCTTTTCTTACAGGGAGACCTGTAAAACTTGTTCTTACGAGAGAGGAAGATTTTCTCACTTCTACAAAAAGACACCCCAGCCTTATAAAATATAAAACAGGAGTAAAAAAAGACGGTACTATCACAGCTATAGAAGTAACATTTTACATGGACGGAGGAGCATATTCTACATTGAGTCCCATTGTTCTGTGGAGAGGTCTTATCCATAGCAGCGGTCCTTACAGATGTGAACATGTAAAAATAGACGGCTATGCAGTAGCAACAAACAGGGTTCACTGCGGAGCTTTCAGAGGTTTCGGTCAGCCCCAGTTAATTTTAGCCCATGAAGCACAGCTGGATATTCTGGCGGAAAAGCTGAATATTGACCCTGTAGAAATAAGAAGAAAAAATGCTTTTCAGGTTGGAGATATAACAGCTACAGGGCAGAAACTGGAAACAAGTGTAGGGCTTTTAGATACAATAAATGAAACGTGGAAAAAATCTGAATGGGAGAAAAAGAAAGGTCTCTATGAACAGGATAAGGGAAATAAGAAGAGAGGGATCGGAATCGCCTCATCATTTTATGGTGTTTCCCTGGGGGCAGGAGGAAAAAAATATGAAAAATCAGGAGCCTATGTAGAAATAAATAAAGATTGTTCGATAAATGTTGCAGTAGGAACTACAGAAATGGGACAGGGCATGAAAACAGTACTGTCTCAGATTGCTGCAGATGCCCTTGGGGTATCATATGAAGATATATATATACTTGAGACAGACAGCACAAGGGTTCCGGATAGCGGCCCTACAGTAGCGTCCCGGTCTACAGTTATGTCAGGTAATGCCATAAAAGATGCATGCAGACAGTTAAGAGAAAGGCTTGAAAAAGTGGCAGAAAATATACTCAATATACCGGCCAGGTCCCTCATATGGGATAACGGCCACATATATTTTAATCAGAATCCTTCTGTCAGAATAACCTTTAATCAGGTCATAGAAGAAGCATTAAAAAAGGATGTTCATCTTGCCGCACAGGGCTGGTTTGTAGCGCCACATACTACATTTGATGAAGAAACAGGCCAGGGATGGTGTTATTTTACCTATGTTTATTCTACAAATATTGCAGAAGTAGAAGTAGATATGACAACAGGAACAGTAAAAGTACTGAAGATAACTGCCGCTCATGATGTAGGTAAGGCAATA
>JBEHWP010000732.1:0-3524 GCA_040217665.1 Vulcanimicrobiota bacterium | reverse complement strand
GAGGTGATTTTTATATACTCTTTATCATTTTTATTCAGGAATAATATTATGAGTGCTCCCAGTAATGGCAGGAATGTAATAGCACTTAACATCTCGTCAACTCCTTTTTATTTTATAAATTTCGACTCTATCATATATGTTATGTAAAACTCTGCAAAAGCCTTATTTATAGTAAATCTATACAAAAAAATCTACTTTATCGATAGCCATGATATGGAACTGAAGGAACCAATTACAGAACCTATAATAACAAGAAATATTATACCGAGACATATGGCCATAATATATTGCTGTATATTGCCTGTCTGAAGGTACGTCAGGTATTTACCTCCCTGGATACTTATATATCCCCAGCCGTTTACTGCAATTCCGTCCACTATATGGTCATCTATCCATCTCTTTATACGGCTTATAAACAGCATAATATATGCCCATAGATCTACGAACTTATCTACTATAAATTTATCTATAACATAACAGAACTGTGCAATCATAAGCATAACACATATGATACAGTATCTGTATATTTCATCAAAAAAGTATTTATTTTTAACTACTGTATATACGAGTTTATAAAGCAGGGCCAGAATAAGCATAATTCCGGCAGGTACTATGGTTGCAATATAATTAAGCTGTTCACTTATCGTATTGACCAGACTATGAACCGGTTCCAGAACAGGTTTCATAAATGTTTCTTCCGGTTTAACTACCTTTACGCCGTAGAACACATATCCGAGACCTATACCGGAAAATCCCAGCAATACCGAAATAATCATTATAATCCAGTTAGGCCCTTCTGCTTCTCCGAATGCATAAATACCTCCTGTGTTCATTCCTTCCACACCGGAAAAATGAACAAAACTGTGGAAGAGGCTCATTCCCGGAATACCGACTGCTCCCAGAAGAATCGAACATATTGCAAGTATGACGAGAGGGACATACATAACAGGTGATGATTCATGGGGGTGAATATGGGAACGAACTTTATTTCCCAGAAATGTAAGGGTGAAACACCGGGTCATATAAAATGCTGTCAGAAATACGCCTGCAAGACCCATAACTAAAGGAATATAACCGAGATAACCTATATATGACGGTATATATGAAGGCATATTATGTGTGCATCTTTCTCCGAAAGTGAATGCCGAAGCAAGAATTTCGTCTTTACTGTAAAAACCGCTTGTAATTACAGGAAAACCTATAAGACAGAGAGTGCCTGCAAGGAAGGTATAACAGGTCCATTTCATATGTTTATGAAGGCCTCCCATTTTCCATATATCCTGTTCACCGTTCATTCCATGTATTACACTGCCGCTTCCTAAGAAGAGAAGTGCTTTAAAAAAGGCATGTGTTATAAGGTGGAATAATCCTGCCGTATATCCTCCCACTCCCAGACCCAGCATCATATAGCCTAACTGGCTCAGTGTGGAATAGGCAAGAACCCTTTTTATATCATTTGCCGTAACTGCTATTGTAGCGGCAAATACAGCAGTAAATGCACCGATCAGTGCTACTACCAGGAGAGGAATGACTGCTGCCACAAATATCGGGTAAGTTCTTCCTACAAGATAGACACCTGCTGCCACCATTGTTGCTGCATGGATTAATGCACTGACTGACGTAGGACCTTCCATTGCATCAGGAAGCCATACATGAAGCGGAAACTGTGCTGATTTTCCCATTGCTCCCAGAAATAAAAAGAGAGCTATTAATGTTAAAACCCATCCGGGTATAAGGGGTAACATATCAAAAAATCCTTTTTTATCATCATGGGGGAAGAAGTTAAATGTCATAGATCCTCCATATTGTGCAGATGACCAGAGTATAATCATAAGAGCTATAGTTATACCGAGATCACCTATCTTTGTAGTTATGAAGGCTTTTTTCCCTGCATTTGCTGCAGAGGTCTTTTCAAACCAGAAACCGATGAGTAAATAGGAACATACTCCCACTAATTCCCAGCATATGAATAAAAGAAGGAAATTATTAGCTATGACAAGCCCCAGCATAGATGCTCCGAATAGGGAAAGATAGGTAAAAAATCTTGAAAATCTTTTATCATGGCCCATATAATCTCTGGAATATATAAAGATTAACATGCCTACAAAAGAGACCATTAATAACATTACAGCACTCAGTTGATCAACCATTACTCCTATTTCTACAGGACATTTTCCAACTGTCATCCATCTCATATATATATTTTTTACTGTAAAATTATGGCCCTCCATAATGACCGAAACCAGTATAATAAATGAATAAATTGTGGATAAAGCCATTGAACCTATTGCCACATAGGAGCCTTTATAAGTTCCTTTCATCTGCCTTATCTGAGGTAAGAGGGTTAATATGAAAGATATAAACGGAAATAATGGAATTAACCATACATAATTATATAACATAAACTGTTTTTCGCCTTACGGCTTATCCTCCTATCATAGAGTTCCTCTATCATCTTACCATTTTAAAATATTTATATTATCAACATTAATTGCTTCTGCTTTTCTGTAATAGGAAATTATAATTGCAAGACCTACGGCAGCTTCTGCTGCGGCAAGACCTATAATAAACAGAACAAATACTGTTCCCCTTGCAGGGTCAGGCCAGTATCTTGAAAATGCTATAACATTCAGATTTGCAGAATTCAGCATTATTTCAATACAGAGGAGTATAGATATGGCATTTCTTCTTGTGAGTACTCCGTACAGACCTATAGAGAAAAGAATTGCACTGAGTATCACATAATAGATAACAGGCATTTAATTGGTCTCCTCCTTTTTTACCAGGATTATTGCTCCTATCATACTTACCGTCAGTATTATGGAAATTAACTCGAAAGACAGTATATAATCACTTAACAGGAGCCGTCCTATATCCATAATTTCTTCATTGAAGTTAACAGGATTTTGATTGAAAGGCAGACTCAGACAGACTGGAATTAAAAAGGACAGGAATACACAGATAATTGTTCCCAGTGCAAGTAATCTCTGTTTATTAAAAGTGTCTACAGAAGTATCTGTCAGCCTGTTTGTGAGCATAACGACAAAAAGAATAAATGTTGTCACACCGCCTACATAGGCAAGAACCTGAAGTGTACCTGCCAGTTCGGCTTTAAGGGATATATACATACCTGCCATGGCAAAGAGAAAGAGCATTAAAATCAGACTGGCATGGAATATATTTTTTTTAATTACTATGAATATTGCAGAAACTATTAAAATTATCGCTAATATTGAAAAGGTAATAAAGTTAATCATATTAAAACCTTTCTAGAAATGATATATATTATATAATCCTAAAATCGACAGAAGTCCTGTAAATACAAGATTTATAAGGGAAAGGGGCAGAAGAACTTTCCAGCAGAAATTCATAAGTTGATCTACCCTTAACCTGGGAAAAGTCCATCTGAACCATATAATGACAAATATAAGAGCAAGAACTTTACTAAGGAATATGAGGAAGGGAGGGATAATCTTTTCCAGTCCGAAGAGCGTCCATCCTCCCAGGAATAATGTAGTAGCAAC
>JBEHWP010000731.1:0-3527 GCA_040217665.1 Vulcanimicrobiota bacterium | reverse complement strand
CCTCTTGTTTCCGGTGCAACACTTTATATTATTCCTGCTTCGATAAGACTTTCTCCTCCACAGTTGAATGAATATTATGAAACCAATAATATTACCGGTACTTTTCTTCCTACCCAGTTAGGAGAACAGTTTATGGCTCTTATAAATAATAAGTCACTTAAATGGCTTTTAATAGGCGGAGAAAAACTCAGAAGTTTCACTCCTCAGAGATATGCTTTATATAATGCCTATGGCCCGACTGAATATACAGTAATAACAAGTTTATTTAGTATTGATAAATATTATGAAAATATTCCTATAGGTAAACCTGTATATAATACTTCTGTTTATATAACAGATAGATTTGAAAATCTTCAGCCCGCAGGAGTTCCCGGAGAGCTCTGCGTGTCAGGGAGAGGACTGTCAAGGGGATATCTGAATAAAAAAGAACTGACAGAGGAAAAATTTGTAGTAAATCCCTTCAGGGCAGGAGAGAAGATGTATAAAACAGGTGATCTTGCCAGATGGCTCCCTGACGGAAACCTTGAATTCCTGGGAAGAATTGACAGACAGGTTAAAATAAGAGGGTTTCGAATAGAACTGGCAGAGATAGAGCAGTCTATGAAATCTTTTGATTTTATTAAAGAAGCTCTCGTTGTGGATCATACGGATGAAAACAACAGACCCTATCTCTGCGGCTACTATATGGCAGATGAAGAAATAGATATAGATAAATTGAAAAGGGATCTTGCGAAAAATCTTCCCGATTACATGATCCCCAGACATATATTGAAGATAGATAAAATTCCTATCACTCCGAACGGTAAGGTTGATAAAAAGGCTTTACCTCTGCCGGATAAAAGTTCTTTGACTGCCGGCTATGTTGCACCTGAGACAGAAGAAGAAAGGTTTATGGCGAAAATATGGGAAGATATTCTGAAATGCGGTTCCGTAGGGATTCATGATGATTTCTTCAGTCTCGGAGGAGATTCCATTACGAGCATTCAGGTAGTGGCAAGGGCAAGAGAGGCAGGTATTAATATTTCTGCGGCACAGTTACAGTCTCACCCCTCTATTTCACAGCTTCTCTCTATTCAGGGTGATCTGTCTTCGAAAAAATCTTTTATAGAGGAAAAAGAGGAAGCAGTTCCTGATAGGTCTGCACTGTTACCTGAAGATATTGATCCTTCTTCTGTTGAAGCTGTTTACGGACTATCACCCCTTCAGGAAGGACTCCTCTTTCATGCCATGGCATCTCCCGATTCCGATCTGTACTGCACACAGATGTGCTGGACCTATGAAGGAGACCTTCACACAGATGCACTGAAAGAGGCATGGAATGAGATTTTATCAGCTCATCCTCCTTTCCGTACAGGTTTTGTATGGCACGAATCTGATAAACCTCTTCAGATAGTTTACAGAGACGTTCCACTTCCGTGGCATACAGTCGATCTCAGCGGAACGGAGAGGGATATACAGGAAAAAGAAATAGAACATATCAGAATAAATGAAAGGCTTCATGGATTTAATCTGAATAAACCGCCTCTCAGTTCTTTTTATCTGATTAATACCGGTAAATGTGAATACAGGTTTATATGGACCCATCACCATATTATTCTGGACGGATGGTCACTGCCCTTAATTTTAAAAGAACTCTACGGAAGATATGAAGCCATTTTGCATAAAGAAACATTTCATTGCAAAAAAGCAAAACCTTTTGAAGCATATATAAAATGGCTTTCTGCACAGGATGAAGACCATATTATAGATTACTGGAAAAACACTCTTTCAGATTTTTCCGTTCCCACTCCTCTTACAATAAACCATTCCCGCCTGGATATTCATAAGCCCATTGAAGATATGAAAGAACGAATACATAATATTTCAGAAGAGTTCATGGCTGAATGCCAGGGCTTTGCCCGCTCGAAAAGGGTAACAACGAATGCTCTGTTTCAACTGGCATGGTCTGCCGTACTGTCATGTTACAGCGGTTCCGATGATATACTTTTCGGCTCTACAGTTTCAGGAAGGCCTCCTGAACTGGATGGCGTGGAAAATATGACGGGGCTCTTTATAAATACCATCCCCTTCAGAGTGAAACTCACATCTTCTGAACCGGTAATGTATAATCTTAAACATATTCAGAATGCCATACAGGAATGTAATAATTTCAGCCATATATCGCTGAATAAACTTCAGCCTCTCTCTGATATTCCTCCTGGAGAAACACTTTTTTACAGTCTTTATGTTTTTGAAAATTTCCCCTTTCATGAAGATTACTATGAAAATCCTGCCGTATCTGTAAAAGATTTAAAAGCTTACCAGAAAACTACCTATCCTCTGAATTTAATTATAGTGCCCGGAAAAGGACTTACCATACAGGTTCTTTATGACGGAGATTGCTTCAGTGAACAAGCAATAGAACTTATGATATATCATATAGAATCTGCTCTTAAATGGATTGTCCGCAATTCGGAAGATTTTCTGAAAAATATGGACATAGTTACAGAACATGAAAAGAATCTTATACTGAAAACATTTAACGATACTTATGTTGAAGTTCCGCAGGAAACAGTAATTCAGGAATTGATAGAAAAACAGGTAGAATTAAATTCAGAAAAAATTGCTGTAGTTTATAAAAATGAAAAACTTTCTTACAGGGAATTAAATGAAAAAGCTAATAAGCTGGCTCATATGCTGAGACAGGAAGGAGTAACCCGTGACAGCAGAGTGGCCATACTTCTGGACCGTTCGTGCCATATGATTGTAAGTGTTCTTGCAGTGCTGAAAGCAGGAGGATGTTATGTCCCCATAGATCCCGAATACCCTGTGGAAAGAATAAAATATATAATCTCAGACAGCGGTGCCCTTATGTTAATCACAGAGCCTCATCTTGCTGAAAAGATAAATCCGTCAATTCCTGTGCTTTATGCAACAGACTATGATGACCTGACCTCCCGTGACGCGTCACGCGTTACGCGTCACGATTCCCACAAAAATCCCGAACATATAAACACATCGAAGGATCTCGCCTATATTATCTATACATCGGGGTCTACCGGCCAGCCTAAAGGTGTAATGATAGAACACCGTTCCCTCGTAAATATGTGTTTCTGGTATAAACATACCCGTCAGTTAAGTGAGAAAGACAGTATGACAAAATATGCGTCTTTCGGGTTTGATGCATCGGTATGGGAAATATTCCCTTGTCTCATATCAGGTGCGTCGCTCCATGTAATAGGTGAAGACATAAGGCTTTCCCCTTCAGAGTTAAACACTTATTATGAAGAGAATAATATAACGGTAAGTTTTCTTCCCACCCAGTTTACGGAACAGTTTATAGAAATGTTTGAAAATAAGAGTTTGAGATGGCTTGACACAGGGGGAGACAAACTGCGTTCCTTTAAGAAGAAGAATTATGATGTTGTAAATAATTACGGCCCTACGGAATATACGGTATGTACAACGAGTTTTGTAATAGATAAATATTATGAAAATATCCCCATAGGAAAACCTGTCTATAATACGATAGTTTATATTCTGGATAA
>JBEHWP010000730.1:0-3527 GCA_040217665.1 Vulcanimicrobiota bacterium | reverse complement strand
ATCCCTGTTATACTTATTACGGTACGTATTTATAAGCTTATCTTTTTCTTCATTGTTTTTACAGGACGAAAGGGCTTTATATATGGCATCTCTGTCGGTACCGGCACCTTTCATGGCCATATAAAGATCATCTGCCGGTTCTGTCTTTCCTTTTTCAAGCAGTATCCGGGCACGGAGCAGATCATTGCCTCCCAGTTCTTCTTCAAGGAGTTTCTTTATAGAAGGGTCTTTCTGTAACTCTTTTCTTTCTTCGGGAGTGGCTTTCTCCAGGGCTTCAAATATGTCTTTCTCTATTGTTCCCGCCCCTTTAGATGCCTGTTCTATCTTTGTCTTTGCAGGCAGTTTACCTTTCTCCATTATGAGATTTACATTGGACATCTCACGGGCATCCAGGTTTTTAGCAAAAATTTCCTTTATTTCAGGATCATTCATCAATTTTTTTCTCTCTTCAGGAGATGTCTGCTCCAGAGCTTCATAAATCTTCTTTTCATCTTCACCCCAGAAAGATAATGAATTTTTTATCTTTGTCTTAGACGACACCTTTCCTTCTTTTATTATATTATTCAATTTCTCTCTGTCTTCTTTATTCAGTTCACTGTCAAAGAGCCTGTTCATTTCAGGATCAGACTTTAAAGATGCAATCTCTTCGGGAGATGCTTTTTCGAGGGCTTCATAGAAGGATTTTTTATCTGTTCCCCATCCTGCCATAGAAGTTTTCAGTTTATCTTTCATGGGCACTTCGCCTGACTGATTACTGTTAAGATACCCCATAGCCTGTGCGTAATCTTTATCATTAAGCTCTCCTTCGAGCTTTTTCATCATATCTTTATTATTTAAAATTGCCTGCCTTGTTTCGGGAGAGGCTTCCTGAAGGGTATCGAAAATAGCCTGTTTATCTGCCCCCCACCGGTCCATAGCAATATTAAGTTTTGTATTACTATCCAGATTGTCTTTCCTGGAATCTTTCAGAACAGTCTCTATTTCCTGTTCATTTAACCCTGATTTCGTCAGTTTCTCTCTTAAATCTTTCTCGCTGAATTCTTTATTTAAAAGGTATTTTTCTATGAGTTTAACTTTATCGGGAGGTATATTACTTTTTAATTTTTCACCGTTCAATTCATAACATGGGCCTTTCTCAAGGAGAGCCTGAGCTTTTTCCAGATTTGCTCCACCCAGTTGTTCTTTCAGGTCGCCGGTAAGATCTTTTCCGTATTTTTTCTTATAATCTTCTATAATTGCCTTTCTTTCTGCATCTGATTTGCCTTCAAGGGTTTTAAAGATTAAATTTGCATTTGCTCCCGTACCTGCCATAGCACGGTGCAGGCTTTCTGCATCTGTTTCCTTTCCCCCGGTCAGATAAGATTTAGCAAGAGCTCTCTCGGAAGCAAAAGGAAATAAGAGAAAACTATCCAGTTTTTTATCAAGATCCTCGCCGGTATGTTTTTTATAGGCCTCTTTATAGGCTTTTATTTCTTCAGGGGATTTCCCGTAGAGAGTATCCAGAAGAGCCCTTCTCTCATAAGTTTTTATCGGTGAGGTCGCAATAGCTGCTATATCGAGAGCAATCCTGTGAGCAGTAAATTCACCTTTTCTTTTTATGAGATCTGTTTCCCTCTCTTTCGGGTCTTTTATTGACATATCAGGCTGAGGTTCACCTGTCATGAGGAATTTTATCTTACCCTTTTCAGAAGAAGTCATCAAAAGGGTATTATCAAGGTCTTTATCCAGTTCTGTTCCACAGGTCTTTTTATATTCTTCTTTTATGGCTTTTATCTCGTCAGCACTTTTTCCGTCAAGGGTTTTTACAATATTGCCTTTTGTGATATTCCACCCGCCAAGAGACTGTTTTATATTATCCGCATCTGAGAGTTTGCCTTTTTCCAGAAGGGCTTTAGCTTTATACAGGTCTCCCCCCTTTAATTCACTTTTTATTGCTTCTTCAAGGTCTTTTCCATATTTTGCTTTATAACGTTCCTTCAGGGATTTTAATTCTTCAGGGCTTTTACCTTTGAGGATATTATATATGGCTTCTTTATTCGCTCCCCATCCCGACATGGCATTATTTAAAACCTCTGATTCTTTTCCGGGGTCATATTTTACCTGTGCTGATTTATCTGTCTTTGAAGTCATGTCGCCTGTCTTTGAAGTCATGTCGCCTGTCTGTGTGGTCTTATCCCCTGAAGAATCCTTACCGGCTCCGGCTTCCTTATTATATTCCACTGTCTTTTCTTTACGGATTTTACTTCCGTCAGGTCTTTCTTCATCTGATACTATTACAGTACGGCCTGAAGCATCTGTTGTTTCTTTTGATTTAATTACTGTTCCGTCCGATTTTGTTGTTACTGACTCTTTCTCACTTACTCCGTCACCTTTCATGGTCAGTTTGCTGTATTCCTTATTACCTTTACCGTCATCTCTTTCATATATCTTGGACTCAGTTCCGTCTGTATTATGGGTGTAAGTAGATGTGGATTTATCTTTTACAACCTTCCCGTCTTTATCTTTTATTTCTGTTTCATTAATTTCTTTTATTTCAGGTTGTGACGCAGACCTTTCAAATGTTTTCAGAGTTTTAGTTCCGTCGGGATTTTGTATTTCTTCTTTACTGACGGTCTGTCCCTGACTGAATTTATGTCTTATTACGCTTCTCTCATCCCTGGTTCTTATCCTGTCACCGGGAGGAGGAGGTTCATTTTTTTTCTCAAGGATTTTTTCATCCGTATCACCATTACCTTTTACTTTTCTGTCTGTTATTACTTCATTCCCACCGGAATCCCGTTCCAGGGCATGTTCGGTAAAATTCCCGTCTTTATCTCTGTTCAAAAGGGATGATTTACTTGATGTGGTTTTCCCCGATTTATCTTTCTCTTCTCTGAGTTCATATAAAGAATAATCACCTTCCTGAGAATCTGATTTCCTTTTCGTGCTTACCCTGGTTTCAGTTCCGTCAGGATTCTTTATGGTTCTATCCGTATCGGAACCTTTATCTAAAAGCTTCTGTCTCTTTTTCCATTCATTTCGGAGTTCTTCATGTTTATTCTGTAATTCTTTTACCGTACCTTCCGCCAGATGCTCCTCACCTTTTTTCTCCGAAACGGCTACATTATCTTTTACCTCTGCAGCAATCATTACGAAGAGATTATCAAGGAGCTTTTTCGTATCTTCAGGCACTTCAAGAGCTGCTTTATTTATAACGGAATACGGATCTGAACCATCATCTCCTTTGCCATAAGGCATATTATCACCGCAGGAGGACAGTTTATCAATGGCGCTTTTTGCCACCCTGAGAGCATCACGGGAAACGGACAGAACCGATGTAATAAGGTTTTTTCTTTCTTTCTCTTTATCTAATGTTTCCGGCTTTTCTTCTCTTTTAAGAGAATCTTTTTCCGACATAGATCGGAGGTCGGACACATTGTCAAAAAATTCTTCTTTCTTACCGCTCTTTGTTTCTTTTTCATATTTATCTTCAGTTAATATTTTATCTGACGGAGCAGAAGTTTTCTCTGCTGTTACAGGGGTACCGG
>JBEHWP010000729.1:0-3541 GCA_040217665.1 Vulcanimicrobiota bacterium | reverse complement strand
TACAAGGATCCGCGATATGGGAGGAAGTCTTATTACTGTCCCTAATTCTTCTATTCGTGCTGTAGAAAACTTCTCTTCTACATGGAGCCAGATTGATTTGATAGTAGGTGTTGCCTATGATACGGATCTGAAACATGCAATGGATATTATGGTTGCAACAGGAAAGAAATTGAAAGAAGATCATCCTGATAAAATACTGGATGAGCCTGTAATGCTGGGGGTAAACGAACTGGCTGAATCTTCTGTGAAACTCCGTATGCTTCTTAAAACTGCACCGAGCGAACAATGGCAGATGAAGAGAGAGCTTTTTTTAAGGATAAAGAATGAATTTTATTCAAAAGGAATTTTCATCGCTTTCCCGCAGCTTACCGTGTGGTTAAATCATGACAGGAAATAGTTATTCAACAGGGAAAAGTAATTTTATACATGTTCCTTTTTTTGAATTCCTTTCAACTTTTATTGTTCCCTTATGATTTTTTATAATTCCATAAACAGCAGCAAGTCCGAGACCTCTGCCGGTAAATTTTGTACTGAAAAAGGGATCGAAAATCTTATTCAGATTCTCTTCTTCTATACCGCATCCTGTGTCTTTTACTTCCAGATATACGTAAAGTCCTTCTCTGTGGTCTCCTTTAATATGACATGAAGACAGGTATTCTGTGTTACACATTATGACACCTGTTTTTACGGTAATAGTTCCTTCATTGTTTCCTATAGCTTCAGAGGAATTGGTAACAATATTTATAAGACTCTGACTTACAAGATCCCTGTCAATCTGAAGTACCGGAAGATCCGACTGTAAATCGTATTTTAATAATATATTTTTAGAAATATATATTTTCAATAATTCCGATATCTCTTTAACCAGTATGGAAAGATCGGTTTTTTCCTTTATACATTTTCCATGTCCTGAATAATCAAGTATTTTTTTAGTTATACCGGATACACGTTCACAGAGATTTACAATAATCCGATTATTATATGCCACAGACGAATTTTCGGGAAGATCGAGCAGACTGAGTTCTGCACGTCCCATTATTCCCATGAGGATATTGTTAAAATTATGACATATTCCTCCTGCCATAATGGTCATACAATCATGTTTTGCCTTTTCTCTGAGTTCCCGTTCTGCCCGGATAATCCTCAAATGATTTGTAATTCTGGCTATTACCTCTTCCTGACGTACAGGTTTTACTATATAATCCACCCCTCCGGCATTAAAGCCCTTTACAATACTTTCAGTATCATTGAGAGCACTCATGAAAATAACGGGAATATCCTTTGTTTTTATATGTTCCTTTAACTTTTTACAGACTTCAAAGCCATTCATTTCAGGCATTATAATATCAAGGAGTATAAGATCAGGTTTTTTACTTTCAGCGATTTTCAGAGCAATTTCAGTGTTCTGTTCCAGTATGACCTCTGCATTAAACATATCCAGATAATCAAAAAGTATGGCTAAATTCCCCGGTTGATCATCAATAATCAAAATTTTTGAACCTTCAATAATATTGTCTTTCATTTCAATGCCTCCAGATATTTTTCCAGCAAACTCCTCATGTTCTCTATCTCGAAACCATCGGCCAGTTCTTTAACTTTTCTGTAAAAAGCCATATAATCTTTATTTAAATCTTTAATTTTCTCCAGTTCCTGTCTTATAAGCTTAAAATTACTTCCAATGGACATGTTATATAAATTTTCTATTAATTCAGCAGGAGGAAGTATAAATTTTTCTTCTTCTTTTTTATATTCCGGTTCCAGTCTGAGATGTTTCATTAATATGGTAAATAAATCATTGTAAAGGAATGGTTTTGTAATCCAGTCATCAAATCCAATCTCTATGAGTTCGTTAACAGGTTTATCCAATTTACCTGCCGATATGGCAATAATCTTTATCTCCTTATATGCTTCATTTTCCCTGATTTTTCTGGTACTTTCATAGCCATCCATATGGGGCATAATCAAGTCCATAAAAATCAAGTCAGGCATGAAATCGTCTAATTTCCCCAGACATTCTATGCCGAGTTCTGCTTCTTCTACATAAAATCCCGATCTGTTTAATATGTCAGACAGAACCATCCTGTTTTCAAATTTATCATCTACAACAAGAATCCTTCTTTTTCTTCCTTTATATCCGGTGATTATATCCTCATTACTTACCTGATAATAGTTAAGGCCGGATATTTCAGGAAGTTCTATCTCGAATCGGAATTTACTGCCTTTACCATAAAGGCTTTCTACCTTCAGTTTTCCTCCCATCAGTTTAACCAGATTCCGTGTTATAGTAAGTCCCAGCCCTGTTCCTTCAGCCTTTCTGAGATGGTCTCCAAGCTGCGTGAAAGGTGAAAATATTTCTTCAAGGCTTTCTTCCGGTATACCGGGCCCTGTATCTTCTACAGCGAACATTATTTTCCCCTTCTGTTTTTCTACTCTGAAGGTAATGCTTCCCTTTTGAGTAAATTTAACAGCATTATCAAGGATATTAATTAATGTCTGACTTAGCTTTTTTTTGTCTCCTTCCACATAGAAAGGCAGATCTTCGGAATAGTGTGTATTGAAAATCAATTCTTTAGCTTTTGCTTTGACTATAATCAGTTCTTCTACAAAGTGTAATAAATTTTTTAACTTGAACTTTTCTTTTTCCAGTTCAATTTTCCCTGCTTCTATTTTTGCAAGGTCAAGTATGTCATTGATCAGCTTCAGGAGATGTTTGCCGCTTTTTTCAATGATATTTATGCCTCTCTTATAGTCTTCTGATAATTGTGTATCCTGCTGGAATAACTGGGCATAACCGAGTATTGCATTCAGGGGAGTGCGCAGTTCATGGCTCATATTTGCAAGGAATAGACTTTTAGCACGATTTGCCTCTTCCGCAGCAATACGTGCTTCAATAAGAGCACTTTCAAACTTTTTTCTCTCTGTAATATCACGTTCTATGAAGAATATGTTAACAGGATTTCCTTCCCTGTCTCTTATGACTTCAGCATTGATTTCTACAAAAAATCTGGTTCCGTCTTTTTTGATAACAAGATATTCACTGAAACCTGTATAGTTTCCTTTCAACATTTCCTGAAGAGAGGTTATTGCTTTTTCATGATATGTTATATCAAGGAAATCGAACATATTTCTTCCTGTTACTTCATCTAACGAATCATAACCGTACATGACAAGTAATTTGTCTGACATAAACTTGATTTTACCGTCTGTCGTTACAAAAGCTATGCCATCGGGAGAAGTATTAATTATTGTACGCCATCTTTCTTCACTTTCAGAAAGTTCTTCCTCTATCCGCTTACGGGCAGTAATATCCTGAATAAATCCTTCCAGATATGTTATGTTACCATCCCTGTTATTTACTTTACGACCGGTAAAATCTGCTATTATAATGTTTCCGTCTTTTCGGCGCCAGCGGATTTCGTCATGAACCCATTCATTTTGTTTTAACATAAGCTCTACAATCTTCGACCGTTTTCCTTTGTCTGCATAAATCTGGGTATTCATATCTGATATGGAGGAAATCAATTCCTCCGGCGACGAATAA
>JBEHWP010000728.1:0-3544 GCA_040217665.1 Vulcanimicrobiota bacterium | reverse complement strand
TGTCATTTGAGAAGGTGCTTGTTGCCAACAGAGGAGAAATAGCTATAAGAATAATAAGAGCCTGTAAAGAGCTGGGTCTTAAGACTGTAGCTGTTTATTCCGAAGCAGATGATACGTCTCTTCATATAAGAATGGCTGATGAAGCATATTGTATAGGTAGTGCTTCACCTGCCGATAGTTATCTTAATATATTAAATATAATAAGCACTGCTCAGATATCAGGTGCTGATGCCATTCATCCCGGTTATGGCTTTCTTGCTGAAAATGCAAAATTTGCCGAAATATGTGAACAGTATAAATTGAAGTTTATTGGCCCTACTGCCCATGTGATACAGACAATGGGAGATAAAGCAAAAGCCAGAGAAACTCTTGGAAATATTGCTCCTATAGTTCCGGGAAGTACTATTCTGGAAACATTACCGGAAGCATTAAAAGTGGCAGAAGAACTGGAATATCCTGTTATGGTGAAAGCTGCTGCCGGTGGCGGAGGAAAAGGTATGAGGATTATACAGAATCCGCAGCAACTGGAAAATCTGTGGCCTATTATCCAGGCTGAAGCAAAAGGTGCTTTCGGAGATTACAGGCTTTATGTGGAGAAATATCTATTAAGTCCAAAGCATATAGAATTTCAAATACTGGCTGATAATTACGGTAATGTAATACACCTGGGAGAAAGAGATTGTTCTGTTCAGAGGAGAAATCAGAAATTGATTGAAGAAAGTCCTTCTATTGTCCTTACCCAGGAATTACGAAAGGAAATCGGTTCTGTAGCGGTAAAATGTGCCAGACTGGTTGGTTATACAGGAGCGGGCACTATGGAGTTTTTATTTGATCAGGAAAAGAAAAAATATTATTTTCTTGAAATGAATACAAGGATACAGGTTGAACATGCCGTTACGGAAATGGTAACAGGTGTAGATCTTGTTAAAGAACAAATAAGAGTTGCTATGGGAGAAAAATTAAAGTTTACTCAGAAAGATATTACTATAAGAGGACACAGTATAGAATGCAGAATAAATGCAGAAGATCCTGACAGGTTTTTTTCTCCTTCTTCCGGTAAGATAAGCAGGTTTACTATGCCCGGAGGTCCCGGGATCAGGATAGATACATATATACAGGCAGGTATGTATGTTAATCCCTATTATGATTCAATGCTTGCAAAGCTAGTTTCATGGGGTATTGACAGAAAAGAGGCCATTGCCCGTATGTTGAGGGCTCTTGAAGAATTTGAAATCCTGGGTATAAAAACAGTTATACCTTTTCATATTAAGTCCCTTGAACATCCTATTTTTGTGGAAGGCAGAATGGGGACAGATTTTATTGACCGTGCTTTCAAGGATAAATAAGACATTATGAGCAGGAGAAGACAGCGTGAACAGGCATTACAGATTTTATATGCCATAGACATAGGAAAGGGTAATGTTTGCTCTACAAGAGATCTGTTATACACATTAATCAGAGGAGAATACAGGGAACATCATTTTATTACCTCTGAAGAGAGATTACCTTTTCAATCTATAGAAAAAATTCTGAATGCTCCATGGAGTAAAAGGAATATTTATTCAAGTTTTCTGGGCCAGATTTTTTATATGAAAGGTCAGAAATCTGCCTTGATAAGATTGTTAAATATTATAGAACATGTGTTCTCTTGTTTTTTCTCTGATTTTATGGATTCTACCGGCGATGACAGGACGTTAACCGTCAGACTTATAGAAGGTGTTATAGAAAAAGAAGGTTATTTGAATTATATAATAGAAAAATATTCTACAAACTGGGCTCTTGACAGGATTTCCGTAATTGATCTCAATATCATTCGTATGGCCCTGTACGAATTAATTTTTATACAGGATATACCTTATAATGTTACTGCAAATGAAGCAGTTGAACTGGCGAAGAAATTCGGTAATGAAAAATCTTCCCGATTTATTAACGGTATACTCGGCAAACTTATAGAAGATATTATAGAAGGGGAGCTAGTTTAAAGTTTAGAGTTTCTGTTTCTAACAGGCATGACCGTAGCGGTTACAACCAGATATGAAAATTAACAGTGAGTGAGCGTAAGATTTCGTCATTTTCATATAAAACGTTAAACTTTAAACTTTAAATCCTTTATGTGACTAAAAGACGGCATCATATATTTAGAAAACTGAGAAAAGTATTTACTCTGATTATGGTAATCTTTATCCTGCCGTCAATAGCAATGGCAGGAATTGCTACTGGTATTATAATTACCTGTTCAAAGGGATTGCCGAATGTAAATTCTCTTATTGAATATAAACCTGTTGAAACTACAAGGATGTATGCCAGTGACGGAGATTTAATAGCAGAGCTTTATGAAGAGAACAGAACCTGGGTTCCTCTTTCTATAATCCCCAAAAATCTTATCAAAGCAGTAATGGCAATAGAAGACGATCAGTTTTTTACCCACAGCGGCATAAGTTTTAAAGGTCTTGGAAGAGCTTTATTTGCCAATCTTGAAGGTAATGAAATCAGCCAGGGCGGAAGTACTATAACTATGCAACTTGCCAAAAATCTTTTTCTTTCTTCCGAACAGACCTATAAGCGTAAAGTAAAGCAGATGTTGCTTTCTCTTGAAATAGAAAGGCGTTTTACCAAGGAAGAAATCCTTGAACTTTATTTAAACCAGATTCCATTCGGTTCAGGTGCCTTCGGTGTGGAAGCTGCATCGGAAATTTATTTCGGAAAATCAGTGTCGAACCTCAATTTAAATGAAGCTGCATTGCTTGCAGGACTTCCTCAGGCTCCTTCTCTTTATTCTCCTTATGTAAATATAGAAGCTTCCAGGAAAAGGAGAAATCTTGTTCTTCTGAGAATGAAAGAACTCGGGTACATTACCACTCTTGAGGCAAAAGAAGCTATGGCTTCCCCTGTCACTGTGATAGATTATAAACCTATTGGCTTTAAAGGATTTAAATCACCTTATTTCAGTACTTACTGTCTTCATGAACTGGTAAAAAAATATGGATCTGAAAAAATATACAGAGGAGGCCTCAAAGTATACAGTACCCTTGATACTAAATTACAGAATTACGGACACGATTGTGTCAGATGGGGAGTAGACTATGGCATAAGCGGATATGCTTACTGTGATCAGGGAGCACTTGTATGTATAGAGAATAAGACAGGCTATGTCAGAGCTATGGTCGGAGGTTATGAATATAAGCAGAATGATCAATTTAACAGAGCATGGCAGGCCAAGAGACAGCCCGGGTCATCTTTTAAGATTTTTGTCTATACAGCCGCTCTTGAGAGAGGTTATAGTCCTGACAGTACCTGTTATGACAGTCCTGTTACTTTTACTACTCCCGGCGGAGAAAATTATAGCCCTATGAATTCGGATCATAAATTTTACGGAGCCATACCTTTAAGAGATGCCATAAGGTGGTCCAGGAATGTAGTTGCTGTTAAAACCATTGATGATGTAGGAATTGATACAGTCATAAATTATGCTCACAAGATGGGTATAAAGGAAGAGCTTCCCCCTGTTCTTTCTCTTGCTCTTGGTTCTGCAACTGTTTCTCCT
>JBEHWP010000727.1:0-3547 GCA_040217665.1 Vulcanimicrobiota bacterium | reverse complement strand
TTATATTATAGCAAAAAGCGGTTCCATGGAAGTAAGAGCTATCGGTAAAGCCAGACAAAACGGAAGGCTAGGCGATACAATCTTTGTAATGAATATCGATTCAGGCAAAATAGTACAGGGGACAGTTACAGAGCCGGGAACTGTGTTGATAAATATAAAGTAGAATTATTGATCGACCGGTAAAAGGAGATTATAAAAATGAAATATTTAATCATATTATTCATAATATTTAATACATCCTTATCAAATGCAGGCTCTATCTTCAGACCTGACACTGCAAGAAAAGAAACATTTTTACTGACTGACCTGTCCTGCAGAGCAAGTCAGGTAGGAGATATTATAACAGTAATAGTACAGCCCAATACACAGATAAATTCTACAAATACATCTCAGATAACAAGAAAGATGAATGTAGGTCTCAGCTTCCTGCCTCTTAATCTGGAAGGAACAGATGAGTTCACTCCTCTTTCATTAAGCGGGAATCATGGGAATTCAAGTTCTGAATCAGGAAAACGTCAGCTTTCTTTCTCATCTACCATGAGTGTAACAGTTCAGCAAATACTGCCTAACGGAAATTTTCTTGTTACAGGTCATCAGCAAATATCCATAGGAGACAAAGACCAGTTATTAAATGTGACCGGCGTAGTAAGGCCCGGAGATGTATCGGCAGAAAATACCATATACTCATCACAGATTGCTGACCTTATAGTGGATGTAGACGGTGAGCTGGGAGATATAAAAGACAGAAGAGGAATTCTCACAAGAATCCTGGATCTATTATTTTAAGATTTCCAGAGAGTTCTTTTTTTTAAACTTGTAAAGAAAATAAATTTTTGTTAAAATATAATTCAAGGAGGAATTGATATGCCAAGTATTAATTATAATCCGGCCGGTATCATAGCACTTCAAAATTTTAACCTTGCCCAGACCAATCTGAGTAAAACCCAGTCACAGATTGCAACAGGGAAAAGAGTACAGTCAGCACAGGATGACCCTGCAGCCCTTGCTACTTCTCAGAGACTTACTGCACAGAAAAACGGTGTGGGAGTAGGTATTGAAAACAGTAAAGCGGCTGACAAATTGCTTTCCACTGCAGACAAAGCCCTTTCAAACATGCAGGATATTCTTCAGAGCATGAGACAGCTTGCAGTCAAGGCATCAAATGATGCCACAACCGATGCAGATCGTTTGAATTATCAGAAGCAGGTTGATGACTATAGAAGAGAACTGGATAGAATTGCAAGAGATACCAGATATAAAGAAAGACACCTGTTAAACGGTGATATAAAAAACAGTGTCGCATCAAAAGACGCAGCAGGAACAATTCTTACAAATATTGCTGTAAATGAATCTTCACTTCAGGGGGCAAGCGGAGGAGCTACCAGTTTGATACAGGATATAGGAACAGGAAGTGTAACTGTTGATAAAACTCAAAATAGTTATGACGTTACTTTCCAGATAAAGCTGGTTGCCAACGGCCTGAGTGTTGATGCACAGATATTTGCTTCTGATGCCATAGGTAACTATGGTGCATCAGCCCTGACTACAATAGCAAATGTAAATGCCTCAGGCGGACAGAATGTAGATCTGACCAGTTATTATGCAAATTCAGGACTTACATTCCATCTCAATCAGGTAGATGCCAGTACAGACACAGGTAAAACTGCTGTACTGCGTATTACATCACATGATACAGGTGTAACAGAAGATAAATCCATTGCTTTTCAGATAGGAGCCAATGCCGGTGAAGAAATGCTTATAGGTGTCGGTGATATGAGTTCCTATGGATTACGGATTACACAGCTTGACGTAAAAAGTTCTCTTTCGTCAAAAAACAGTGTAAGCATGATTGATGATGCCATAGACAGAATAACAAATGAACGCTCCAAAATAGGTTCCATGCAGAACCGACTCCAGGTAAGTATTTCCAACAGTGAAACTTACAAGGCCAATCTTGAAGGCTCTCTGGCTCAGGAAGTAGATGTAAACTATGCAGAAGCAGTATTACAGCAAACAATAGATCAGGTGAAACAACAGGCATCACTTGCAATGCTGACCCAGGCCAATCAATCCCAGCAGGCAGTACTCAGTCTGCTACAATAACATATTCTCTGGAAGAAACGATAACACATGTTATTCTAAGGATTTGTCAGGAAATAACTGCATCATATTTACAGATTATATCGTGACCTGTAACGGGTAATGGGTGACGCGAGGATACAATCGTTCTAATAATCTGCCGGAGTTATTTTTCTTACAGTCCTGAATACCGCAACAGGATCATATATTTTCCGGAAGAGTCCGGCCAGGGACAGATTTTAGAAACAGTAGAATAATAATCAGTCATTGGCATATTTGACGTTATCAGCACTAAGAAGGTCGGGTTTATATAAATATCTTACACTGACCTCTGAACATCTATAAACCCGGTCATGCTTATATACTAATAACCTGCTGTGTAAGGAATTAATATATATGTTATGCAATCTCTGTTCATTTAACAACAATCCCGGTGCCAGTGTATGTGAGAGATGCGGGAAAAAGTTTTTAGATAAAAAAACATCACAGGAAGTCTCTTCGGAGACTTCCCTGTCTGTTCCTGTAAAAACAGGAGAAATACAGATAGAAGAAAAACACAGGGAAAAAAAAGCTCTCATTCTGGTAGTAGAGGATAATTCCATCGTAAGGCTTATGGTTCAAACCATACTGAATGTAGAAGGTTACAGAATCATTGAAGCTACTGATGGCAGAAGCGGTATAAATAAAGCATTACAGGAGAAACCTGACCTTATATTGATGGATATATTGCTTCCCGGTTTGAACGGTGTAGATGCTATAGGTATATTGAAACGAGATCCGAAAACCAGACATATACCTGTAATAGCCATAAGCTGTCTTGACACAAAGAAAGATGTAATGAGTGCTATAGAGGCAGGGTGTAATGATTATGTAAAAAAACCTTTTACACCGGAATTACTTATTCAAAAAATACAAAAATTTCTCCTCCCTGAAAGGCCGCAGTAAAATATCAACTCACGAAAGAACTGCAATCTTCGGTACAGAGTTATTACCATTTTCTTTTTCTGCAAAATAAGAATTTTCCATATCAATTTTACATTTACAGCAAATCCCATGGGATAGACTGGTATTTAACGGACAGGGCCCGCTCAGGGTAATATCATTCAGGAAAAAATTACCACACCAGGAACACTGAAAAAACATAGTATACCTCCTGACTGTATTATCTTCTGAGTTAATTATAGATAATTATAGCCTGAAAGACAAGTAACAAAATACCGGTATACCATAAATACAATTGCTTATTATAAAAGGATTTCTTAAAATTATCTCCATCTAAAGAAGGAGGAAAAAGAAGAATAAATAGTTCTATGAATAAAAAAATAGTTCTAATGGTGAGAATTTTTATCTGTCGGTTCTTTTATATGTTTTATATTGTCTTTACTTTTTGTTATATTATTATCTTTTTTATCTTCAAAAAGGACTCTTATAGTTATTCTCCTGTTAGCCGGGCTGTCAGGTTTATCAG